>CAYZRN010000001.1:0-22411 GCA_964480855.1 uncultured Candidatus Saccharibacteria bacterium
CGATAACCTCGACGTCTTTTACAATCACTGCGCCGAATGGACCGCCGTGACCGTTCTCTACTACGATTCTTGCTTCGGCAATTGCAAGACTCATGAAATCTTTATATTCTTTTGAACTTGACATAATTTCCTTTGTGCTTATTGTATAATTAAACATAGAAATATGAAAGGAAGATTATGAAAAACGAGAAAAAGCGCAACAAAGAATTGTCTGCTGTGGAAATCATCGTCGGTTTAGCGGCGACTGTTATGATGCTCGCCATGATGGCGATTGCTGCCTTTTTGGCAGAAACGCAGACCGCTGTTAGCATAACGATGATCGTTGTTTCGGTTGTGTCTTTTATTGTGATTTGTTTGGGACTCACGAAAATCGAGCAAGTTGTGGGATATTATGAATGCGGAAAATGCCGTCACAAACATGTGCCAAAATATAATACTGTACTTTGGTCGATGCATATTGGCAGAACGCGTTATATGGTTTGTCCACAATGTCACAAAAAATCGTGGCAAAAGAAAGTTTTGTAGTTGTTCAACAAATCAATTCAAAAAGGCGTCAGTCAACATTGACGCCTTTTTTGAAGAGGGCTTTGGCGGCAAAGTAGAGAACGAAATTTAGAACAAGATAAAGACTGTCGGCGATAATAATGAGAGTACGATAACTTTCGAAGCTGAGGGCGGTTTCGGGAGAATTGCTGAACATGGCTTTGATGCCGTCATCGAAAAAGCCGGCGCCGTAAATGAAAATAAGCAAAACGGTTTGGAGCGCAAAGTAAAGCACCATGCCGATGATGGCCGAGCGGGCAACGCGACCACTGTTGGAACGGTGGCCAAGCACGATACTGAAAAATCCGACGTTGATGATGTAAATTACTTCGAGAATTGCAGTAATAAAAATTCCGATGAGAAGGAAAGTTGCGTCGCCAGAATCGGCAAGGTGACGAAAATATTCGGATAAGTCATTGTTCCAAAAGGCAAGGAAGAAGCAGGCAATCAAAACGGCGAGTGAAAGCAAAATGGAAACAAGGGCAGAAAGAGCTTTGCTGTCATAGAGCTCAGATTTGGTGACTGGCAAAGTATGGGTGAGATAGGATTCGTCTTTGTAGTGGTTTTGGCGAAAACGTTCCCAGATGCGGATGGAGGCGTTGACGATTACGCTAACGAAAGCAGAAATTGTACAACCGCGTAAAATACCATAAATTAGATCGCCTATGGCAGAGCCGGTAAAGTTTTCTGCGATGCGGACGAGAGCAGAAAGAATAATGGTAATCGCGAAATAGATGACTATGGTGCGATTAATCCAGAAAATATCATATTTAATCAGCTTTTTTAGCATAGAACATACTCCTAAAAATATTGTCGATTGAGGATTTGTGTTTTTTGCGTAAATTACCGGCGGAATCAGTGAGTACAATTTTGCCTTTGTCGACAAAAATTACGTCATCGAGAATGCGTTCGACGTCGGAAATTAGATGTGTGGAAATAATCACGCTGGAACCTGCTTTGAAGTTGGAAAGAATTGTGTCGAGAATATGATCACGGGTAGCGGGATCGACACCACCGAGTGGCTCGTCGAGAATATACAAATCTGCGTCGCGAGATATGACAAGAATGAGTTGTAATTTTTCTTGCATGCCTTTGCTCATTTTGGAAATTTTCATGGTTTCGTCGAGATCGAGATCGGCGAGGAGAGCGCGAGCACGGGCGATGTCGAAATCGTGATAGAAATCACTAAACAATTTGAAGGAGCTGGCGATGGTCATGGATTTGTCGAGATAGGTGCGTTCGGGAAGATAAGAAATATGTGATTTCGAGTAGACTCCGATGGGTTGGCCTTTGAAAAGAATTTCGCCAGAATCGATCGTGAGCAAATCGTTGATGAGTTTGATGATGGTTGACTTTCCCGCGCCATTTTTACCAAGCAGACCAACGATTTTTCCTTTGCCAATTTTGAAGCTGACATCGTCTAGCACGACTCTTTTGTCGAAACTTTTGCATAGATGTTTGCACTCCAGTAATGTCATCTACTGTCTCCTTTGCGTTTGATATTTTAATTATCCATCTGTCGTGATAGTTTGTAAAGATTTAGGATGAGAGCTCGGACTCGATGTCGTTGGCGGAAAGATGCAAAACCGAACCTGCTGTGGCTTCGCCGCTCAAAACTGATTTGGCAACAATGTTTTCGATGGTTTTTTGGACAATACGACGCATGGGGCGAGCGCCCATTTTCGGGTCATAGCCACGTTCGATGAGAAGTTTGGTGGCGCTGGCGTCGAGTTCGACATGAACTTTTTGGGGATCGAGAGTTTTGTTGACGGAAGCGATAATGAGCCGAAGAATTTTTTCCAAATCGTTTTTGGTGAGGGGTTTGAAAAGACAAATTTCGTCAAAACGGTTGAGAAATTCAGGACGAAATTCACCGGATGAGATGAGGTGGTCGAGAATAGCCTCCTTCGCGGCAAGTAAATCTTTTTTGGCATCGATGGTTGCGCGTATTAAATCGGCGCCGGCGTTGCTGGTGGCTACGATAATCGTGTCACGGAAACTGACTTCGCGGTTGTTAATGTCGCGCAATATCCCTTCGTCGAGAACCTGGAGAAGAGTAGTGAGGATTTTTGGATGGGCCTTTTCGATTTCGTCAAGCAAAACGACGGAGAAAGGACGTTTCATGACCTGGGCAGTGAGGCTTTTTTCGTTGTCGGATGCGTCGGCGATGAGACGAGAAATGTCCGACGCGGAAGCAAATTCGTTGAGGTCGAGACGAATGATTTCTGATTCCCCGTTGAAATAAGTCTCGCTGAGAGCTTTGGCGAGTTCGGTTTTCCCCACGCCGGTGGGGCCGAGGAAGAGGAATGTGCCAATAGGGCGTTTTTCGTTGCGTACTCCGGCGGCAGCACGACGCAAAGCATCGCTGACGGCGTGGACGGCGCCTTCTTGGTCGATCATGCGTTCGTGGATGCGGTCCTCGAGATTGAGAAGAACAGCTTTTTCTTCGGCGGTTTTTTCGGTCTGGATTTTGACGCCGACAGTTTTTTCGATAGCTTCTTGGACGGATTTGTCGGTAACGAGTTTTCCTTCGGCAAAAGTGGCAGCGGATTGGAGAAGAAGTTTGGCCTTGCCCGGCATTTCGACGTCTTTCATGTAGCGGTCGCTGAGGCGATAGGCTTCGGTGAGAGAATAATAGGTGTAGATGACACCGTTGTCGAACTCCATGCTCGGAGTGAGATCTTGGAGAATTTTCATGGTTTCTTCTTGGTTTGTGCCGGAGACGACAACTTTATTGAATGCGTTGGCGAGGGCAGAGTTTCTGGAAGAAATTTCGAGGAATTTTTGTTCGTCCATCTCGAAAATCATGCGGACGTTGCTCGAAGTCAAAATCGGAAGCAGAATATTCGAGATGTCGACCGAGCCGTTGCCGTTTTCAAAGAAGAGATGAGCGTCATCGAAACAGAGGATGGCATTGCGGGCAACTTGTGTTTCGTGCACAAGTTCGGAGACTAGACGCTCGAGTTTGCCCGGGCCGGTGGCGGCGGAAATGAGGGCAGAAGCGTCAAGAATAAAAATTTGGCTAAACTTCAAACTTGCAGGAAGTTTGCTGTCGGCGTCGAGGAGAGTCTCAGCAAAGGCTTCGACGATGGTCGAACGGCCACTGCCGTAGGGGCCGACAAGGGCGACGTTGCGACGACCGTTTTTCGAGAGGAGAGAAACCATTTTGTCGAGGATTTCCTTGCGGTCGCCTTGGTGGATTTGGGTGCGAGAAACACGTTCGCGTTTTTGGGAGATGTTGAGGGCGAATTGAGCAAGGAGCGGAGTGTAGCCGAAGGCAAGGTCGCGGCCGATACCGCCGGTGTGACGAGGTTTTTGGGCGTCTTTGACGAGACCGTAAAGGTAGTTAAACCAAATCACGCCCTGGCGAAGGTCTTTGGTTTCGAGTTTGAGGGTTTTGAGAATTTGTTCACATTCAGGATGGCCTTCAAGAATGGCGACAACGAGAACAGCGCCGGTGATTTGTTCGGAGTTGGTTTCGTTGCGGATTTTCATGGCGGATTGGAAAATTTGGTTCGAGCTGAGATCGAGATCTTTCGCGACGGAAGTGAGGAAGTTAGTACCGATGAGAAAACGGTTCATGAGGAAAATACCACTGCGGGTGGACATGGCGGCGTTCATGATGTCGAGCGGGGTGGGATTTTTCTTCAAGCGGCAGAGACAATCACGAGAAGTGATGTTCGTGAAATTCTCGGGGGATTTTATCGGAAGAGGGTCGAGCTCGTTTTTGTTCCAATAATAGAGCATGAGAAGCGGAAAAGCGAAACCGAGATAGAGCCAGCCGATGGAGTTTTTCAGAATCAGAAGAAAAATCAGACCAAAGCCAATGATGGTAAAACCGAAGCTGAGCAAAAGCGCGCGAGAAAAAGCGGGGTGGAGGAGACGACTGAAGCGGGCTTTGCGAGCGCGGAGAGAGTTATAGTCGAGTTTCATAGAACTACTCCGGAGATTGACAAGATAACGCCGGCGACTGGAAAGAGCGGAACGAGCGGCCAAAGACCGATGACGAGAAAACTAAGGACGGCGCTGAAGATGATAGCGAGAAAACCGACGATGGCGATGACGAAGCGGACACAAGCGCCAACGAGACGAGAGACGAAACTACTAATGAGAGAAGAAAAACGTTCGCTGAGAGAAGCGGTGTCGGAAAAAGTGGCGGAGTCGATTTGGCGAAAAGGAGCGAAAAAAGTACGGAAAATTGTTCCGAAGGAAAAAAAGTCAGCCAATCCCGAAAGTTTTTCAAAGACTCCTCGCGTGAAGATGCCCCAACCCTCAGAATACCACCACTGAAGCATGTTAAACATGAGCATGATAATATTATACACTAACTCGAGGAGTTATGCCAAATATGTTATAATAAAGGAATGAAAATTAGAGAAAATGTGCCGATTGCAGAAATCACAACGATGCGTCTTGGGGGAGAAGTAAAATTCTTGGTTGACGTGGAGCAACAAGACGATGTCAGCGCCGCTTTTGAATTTGCAGAAGAAAGAGGATTGCCGTTTTTCTTTTTGGGGGAGGGAGCGAACTCAATCGGGAAAGATGACGGGCTTGATGGCGTAATTATCCGAAATAAGATTGAGGGGATTCAAGTTGTTGATGAAGAAAAGATGATTGTAAAAGGAATGGGGGGAGAGATTTGGGATAATGTTGTAAATTTTACAACAGATTTGGGGTGGTCAGGGATTGAGGCGATGAGCGCGATTCCTGGGACGCTCGGGGCGGCGCCAGTACAAAATATTGGGGCGTACGGACAGGATATTTCCCAAGTAATCGTCGAGGTGGAAGCTTTTGATACGATGTTGCAAGAATTTGTTACGATTCCGAAAAGTGAGATGAAGATGGGGTATCGCACCACGATTTTTAATACGGGCGAGAATGCTGGAAGATATTTTATTGTCGCGGTAACAATGCAACTCAAACATGGTAATTTGGAACCACCTTTTTATACTTCCCTACAGAAGTTTGTGGACGAACACGGAATCAAAGATTTTTCGCCGGCAAATATTCGCGAGATGGTGACGAAAATTCGCGAAGATAAGTTGCCCAACCCAAAAAAACAAGCGAGCGCAGGAAGTTTTTTCAAGAACATTTATTTGACCGACGAAGAAGCTGATGCGGCAGAAAAGCGGGGCATCCAAGTTTTTCGGACGAATGGCGAGAATACGATAAATACCGGGTGGCTGATTGAACAAGCTGGACTGAAAGGAAAAGAATTCTTTGGATTTCGAGTTTCAGAGAAGGCGGCGTTGATTTTGATTAACGAAAACGCGAGAACTTATGCCGAGCTCGAGCACGCGAGTGGAGAAATCAAAAGAGTCGTGAAGGAAAAATTTGGGTTTGAGCTTGAACAAGAACCAGTAGAAATCGTGGAGACTCAAAATAGTTTCGGGAAGCCGGATTTGCTTGACCCGAAGGATAATTGCCTTGGAGCAGCTTTATGAAAATTTTAGATGGAAGAGAGTTGGCGGGGTACGTCAAAGAACGGCAAGCTCACATGGTGAGAAGTTTGAAAGCGGAGAAGAAGTTCCCGAAACTCGTGATTGTGCGTGATTCGGAAAATCCGGTAATCGTGAAATATGTGAACCTCAAGAAACAATATGGCGAAGACATTGGAGTCGAGGTGGTTGATACGTTTGTAGAAGGGATTGAAGCACTAAAGAATGCCGTGAAGGTCGCCAACGAAGATAAAAGTGTGGCGGGGATTATTGTGCAGTTGCCGCTTGTGAACCCGGAATGGACAGACGAAGTCGTGCAGCTAATTGACCCGGAAATAGATGTTGATGGGTTGTCCGGAAAAGGCAAGTTAGATTCGGCAACAGCAACGGCGGTAAACTGGTTGTTGGCTGGACACAATATTCAACTTTCTAACAAAAAAATTGCCGTAGTGGGACGCGGCAGGTTGGTGGGGCGGCCTTTGATTCGGATGTGGGAAGATTCTGGATTTTCGGTCGAGGTTTTCCACCGTGGAAGCGATTTTTCCCTGCTCGAAGATTTCGATGTGATTGTGACGGCAACTGGTTGCCCGCATTTGATTCAAAACGAAATGATAAAATCCGGCGCAGTGATTGTTGATGCTGGAACAGCGAGCGAGGACGGAAAATTGGTTGGGGATATCGATAACGAGATTCGGGCGAGGGACGACCTTGGGGCCATCACGCCGAAGATTGGCGGCGTCGGCCCGCTAACGGTCGGAGTGTTGTTCGATAACGTAATTCGAGCGACAAAATAGTTTGCTATGGCAATATTATGCCACCGCCTTGACGGCCACGTTGTTGTTCGTTGTTTCTTTGACGACGAAGTTCTGCGTTGACGGAAGCTTCCAGACGACTTTGGGCATCACCATTATTGACCTGTCGATCTAGTTCTCTGACGGTTTCATTGAAGGCAGCGTCGCCACCGAGATCGATTGCTGGACGAGCAGGGGCCGGATTGGGCGCTGGTGCTGGAGTTGGTGTTGGGGTTGGAGTCGGAGTATAACCGGCCAATCTTGCAGCTTGCCTAATTTTGTCTTTATCGGCATTTTTGAGACCGCTGAGGTAGCCACTGGAACCGATCCCAGCCATGACTTCGCCAATTGCTTCTTGGTTTGTGTAACCAATAACATGTCCATCGGCATCGTATTGAGCGCCAAAACGTTTTTCCAAATATTCGTCGAAGGCTCTGCCACTTTGGTTGAAACCTTGTTCGTCGTTGGTAACGCGTTTGTCGGCAGCTTCGGCATTGGCGGCATCAGACATAAAGGAGGCGTAGCTCGTACCACCGGCGAAACCTTTCTTTTCCATGAAGTAGTTGGCTCTGGCGTCTTTTTGGGACAGAGCGGCGCGCACTTTTGCATCTCTATTGTAGGAATTTTGCATAGCACTTTGGAAAGCGCTAGACGAAGTTTTTTCTCCTCTAATATACGAAGTGACCTTGCCTCCACCGCCAGGAGTCGACAACAAAGCTCTCGTTGCTATGGCGATGTTGCGTTCATCTTCTTCCGATAGGGTTTCTTGATCCTTATACCTATCCAAGACAGCATCGAGATCGTCGATGTTCTCGGCTGACCCCATGATTCCCCCGCCTAAATCAAAGCCATTTCGGCGCCATGATGTAAGACCGGCATTGATGTCGTAATCGTAGGCTTCGTCTGCAGCCATGGCAACGCGGTCACCTACCGGCATTGCGGCGGTTCTGCCTTTGGCGCTATTGAGAAATTCCATCTGACGAACATAGCGATTTTGACGCCATTTTCTGCCAGCCATTCTTTCTTCTTTTTTCGAGGCGGTGCCGTTTTTGACTTTGGCTTGAAGATTTTCGAAACGTTTTGTGCTTTTTTGAGCTCTACCAACTTGGTTTCTGAGTATCGCTTCTTGGCCGGCAGCGGAATTTTGGATACTATTAATGCCAGCTCTACCGCTACGAGTAATCCCAGATTGAAGTCTACCGAACGCCGCGCCGATGGCTCCCATACTTCTCCTGAGCAACGTCGGTGCAAGGAAGAAAGGCAGGAATCCGACCGTAATTGCGACCATGCCCATGAAGATATCGCCTTCGCTAGAATAGGCTATGACTTTTAGAATTTTACTTAGGCCATAAAGACCACCACAAATTGGATAAATCAACAAAAGGCCTTCCGAAAGTTTCCACCATTTTTTGAATAGACTTTGAGTGTTGGGGAAGATTAGACAAAGAAACGCAAGTGGAGAAACCGCGACACAAACTATGATGAGGAGTTTGCGAGCCGACAAAAGTATAAAGAAAAGAGCGACCGCGAGAAGTGCAATAACAATACAAAGAATGAGCGGTAAAAGCCAAACCCAAATGGTTGAGCCAACGGCGGCAAAAATAGTGAGCGCTACACCAGAAAGGGCGACCGCTGCACCACCAACACCAAAAACAACTTCAAGAATCCAAGAGAAAGTTGCCGTAACGCCCGAAAAACCAAGGGTGTTGGAAATTTCTTCCGCAGTATTTTTGAGCAAAGATTCAATACCACTGCCGAGAAAGTTAGAAACATCAACTGCGAGCTGGCAAACTATGAAAGAAAGGTTGATAAGAATGGCAGAAATGATGAGTTTTGGCAGAATCTTTTTAATGCCATAGTTATCAATACCTACGCCGGTGAGCTGAGAGAAGATAATTGCTATGACGGAGACAATGAGGAGAACGTTGGCAAAATCTCGCATATAGCCCCACAACATAAATGCGGCGCCGGTACCGTCGGTTGCGAAAAAGTCGGTGGAGATTTCGAAAATTGCCGAGAAGTTTGAGAGAATAATTTCGTTCATTTTAGAATAACTCGTCTAAGCCTTTCTCCAAAGCATCTAGGCCTTGGGCTAATGCGTCTAGAATCGGGCAGAAGAGCCAACCGAGAGAAAGTTTTTGATTGCAGGCATCAAGAAAATCGCTACCATGAGGTTCTTCTGTACCGATATCAACTTGACCTTCTGCGGCTTCCCCGGGGTCTATTTCGACAGTGTAATCCGGATCGATATTGTCTTTCTTTTCGCTACAGGTATTTGGACCAAGGAGCTGTTCCAGTTTTGCAAAAGTCTGGTCGCGTCCAATAAGACCACTGTTCGTGCCATTAAAATGCATGCTGCCGTCTAGCCCATAGACTTTGTCGTTTGCCGTGTCGTCATTGATGAGAACATAAGCACAGGTATGTTTTCCTTCGGTATCGACCCAGGCGGTTGGTTTGTATTTTGGATCATCATTCAAGACCACAAAAGCAGATTCGGTTTCCGGATAAGATATATGTTTGTCAGAAGCATAGACATTTTTGATATAGCTTTCATAAAGGACTATGGCTTGTTTTTCGGAGAATTTCAAATCGCTATAGTGGAGGCTCTCTGCTGATAAGGAATAGATCCCTCGTTCTTTGGACTGGTCGACCAATTTGTATGATGTTATAACGGAGCTATGTGACTCTATGTGTACCGAAAGATTTTTGAACAAATAGCCCATGTTGCTATCACTCACAGTTCCACTTCGTCCGGGGACTAGCTCGTCTAGGGTGGCATTCAAATTCTGAATGAAACTATTCCAAGTTACGCCTTTGAAATAAACTTTTTTCGCATCGCAATCCCACCAGCAACCAAAAATTGGAGAAGCGTACCCTCTTTGGACATTGACGTAGCCATCTTCATTGTTGACCTCTTCAATATAAACATAGCAATGCGAACCCCAAATCTTTTGGCACTCCCAACCCCCCCCGTCGACTGTGGAGTTTTCTTCTTTGGTGAATTTAGAGATTGTTTGACCATCACTTGCCAGAGTCGGGCAATAGGTAAAGTCTGCGGCATGACTGCCAGTCAACTCGGTCCCGCCCCAGTCGGTCCAATATCGATAATAGTAAATGTAAAAACAATTTTCGCTCAGGGTGGTGTTTTCGGCTTCGTAGCCAAATCCAGCTAGGAATTTCTTCTTGACGGTTTCATTGCTGGTGTCATTTGTATTGATGTCTATTTTTTCACCGTTATAGGTAAAATCAGCTTTGCGAATACCACTATAGTCTCTACTACCATCAGCCATAGTGATACAGTTGATTGGGGTGCCGCTGTCGCTTTTGTTCCAAAGGTAGCCAGTGGTAGTATATTTGGCGGGCAAACCATAGCTTTTTGAGTTGTTAAAAACGCTGGTGTAGTTGTCGAAGTTCGCGATATTATTATTGACGCCGCCGTTTTTATAGCATTGGTAGATATTTTCCAAAACTGCTTTGTTGAGAATGCAAGTTTCGCTGTCTGGGTGAGTATTGCAGTAGTTGGTGGTTGTTTCTTCGGCAAAAACTGGTGTGGCAGCAAAAAGAAAAATGCCAGAAACTAGCAAGGAGAAAATTGCGACTAATTTGGTGAATTTTTGGGTTTTCATTATTCTTCCTCTCCTATAAATTCATAAAGTTTCCAACACATGCTTTCTAATTGCATAATCATTTCGGTTGTATAGTTAGAGTCATTGAAGTATTTGAGGCTGGATAATTCGTTTTCTATTTCTCTGACCATGGATGATTTTTCGGAATCGAGAGAGCAACTTTCTGCAAGACCGCTGTTGCTTAGACATCCGGTTGGACCAACGATATCATAGGCTTTTACGAGAGCTTTACCATAAGTCACGCCCTCTTCTCCATATTCCTTGGCGTAGCTGGAGTCAGAGTTGATGTAGGGAGCGTATTTTGAATCGATGAAAGATAGGGTTTTGGAAGTGCCTTCTGATAAATAGGCGGCCAAGATATCCTCATCCTTGAGTTTGCCAGTGATGGTGTAGGTTTTGATGAAAGACAAAAGTTCTTGGTATGATAATAGGTTGCCGTAGTCGATCAAGTCGGTGCCTTTTTCGGCTGCATATTTATCGATAAAAGCCTGAAGTCGACTGTTGGCCTCTTTGAGAAAATCTGTTTTGTTGACGTTTTCAATATCGCCAAAAATAACTTGCTCGAGATAATATGATTTTTGTCTACTGTAGCCTTCCGGCAAGGATTCGTTGGAGTTGGTACCGTAGAGGAGATAGTTGGAATAATTATTTAGGGCGGATTTCAGATCGCCTTGAAAAACCGTCTTGCCGCCAAAAACTAGCGCAAGAATAATGACGACGATGACGAGAACGGCTAGAATTATGCAGATAATAAGTGGTTTTCTGGGGAAGGTTTTTGAGCTAGGCTGAGCTGGGTAGCTGGCCGAGGCAGGTGAAAAAACTTGCCCAGACGAAAAATAACTTGCATTAGAATCCATATAATTGAATTATACATAAGAATTTTCTATTGTGCAACAAAAAATCCGCCTTTTGGACGGATTTTTTGAAGCTCTGGCCTCTAGTTGACCAAGCGATGAAGCGGTCAACTTTTAGAAGCGTTTGAGGCTTTTGCGGCTAGCAAGGTAGTAACCAGCAGTGGTGGTCAAAGCACCAGCACCGAGAATGCCGGAGACGATGGTAGTTGCACCCGTAGAAGGCAAGCTTTCTGGGGTTTCGCTAGGTTCGTCGGTTGGTTCTTCTGGTTCGTCTGGAGTAGAACAAGTTTTGGAAGTTTTTACGGAAGCAGAGTCTTGGAGAACTTTGTTACCGTTAACAGAAACTTGGCCCCAGTTGGTCAAAGTGTTTTCACCACATTTGAGGGAATCCTCGACAACTTTGGCGCTGAAACGAATGATAGCATTCGAACCAGCGGTGTAGGAACCGATGTTGAGACCAGAAGTTGTGAGTTTGTCCTCAGCGGTAAGGCCGGAAGGATAACCAGCGTTGTAAAGTTTGGTAGTACCTTTAACGTATTCTAAACCTTTTGGAAGAACATCTTTGACAGTGACACCGGTTTCGGTGTTGTTCGAAGTGTTCTTGTAGACGATTTGGAATTCGACTTCGTCACCAATATTGGCGTCGACAGACTCTTTCCAATCTTTTTCGCCGACTTTGCGGACTTGTTTTTCGACAGTATAGGAAGTGTCGTAAACGGCTTTAACTTTGATGGTGACATAGTTAGCGTATTGGTAACAGCCAGGAACATTACCATCGAGAGCGTCATAACCGATTTTGACACCTTCGGTAACGATTTTATCGCTCAAAGCGATACCACCGTTTTTACCGATACCGTTGTTTTCAAGAAGGGCGGAACCACCGTAATACTCAAGGTGGAAGTTGGAACCGTCTTTACTCTTGAAAATCACGTTGTCCCAATAGGTGCTTGGGGCAGCGTTGGTAGTTTCAATCAAACCGTTAATTTCAACGGAAGTACCGGAAGTGGTTGGAACGACAAAGGTGGTTGTGACACCTTTAGCAACCGCGTCAGTACCTTTCGGGTTGTTGTTGTGAACATAAAGACGAACGATGTAGTCTTTGCCGTCTTCGGCGGTAATTTCGTTACCGTTCCAGACGTTTTTAGCACCATTGTCGCCGTTGTCGAGACGGGCGCCGACGAAGTTCTTTTCGTCGCCAATGACGCTGTTTGAAATGGAGTTCAAGACGATTTTATCGCCAAGAACACCAGAGTTGATTTCTTCGATGGTGTAGCTTCTGCGGCCACCATCGGAATCGCCCCAAGCAGAAACTGCCACAGGGGCAATAGTCGCACCAGAAACCGCAAGCGCAGCGGTCACATAGAGCGCGGATTTAATAGCTTTTTTCATAAAAACTCCTTTTAATGAAATAAAAAATATTGGTTAGGTTTAGATTTGCTAGCCGAATTTTTAATTTTCGTCGGGGTCTAAACCGAATCATCTCAGAAACAAACATGGGTTGCCCCAGCGGTCTAAATTTCACCCGCTGGGGACTTAAGGTACTCATGTGTGCTATCTTAATCCGGGATGGTGATTTCACCATCGAAGACGTCATCGTCGTCGAGAATGACCGTCTCTCCGGATGTGTCGGTGTAGGCGGAATGATCCACGTGAGCCGGTTCAGCCGGCGGCGGCGCCGAAGTTGTGGTTTCAGCAGAAGTGTCAACGTTGACAGGTTCTGATGTTGTTTCCTCAACATAAATCGGGCCTGTAGTGGATTTCGACGGCTGCTGGGGCTGATAGGTCCCTGCACCATCGTCCGGTTTGTTCGAACCTCCACCGCGAGGAGCGTTACCCTGGTTTACCGGGTCCTTGGAAGTGTCTTTCGGAGGAACTGTGGTAGTTTCGGGGGTTGGCTCTGTTTCGGGTGGGCTTGTCGTTTCAGGCGGATTAGTGGGAGCCGGCTCGGGGTTCGACGGCTTCGTCGGAGTAGTGGTTGCTGGAGTCTTATCCGGCGAACCTTTCTCCGTGGTAGTCTCCTCAGCCTTCGGCTTAACAATCTCAAAACGTTTGTCGAGAACGTTGAAACCGATGTTGAACACTACATCGCCTTTTTTGTTGATGTAGCGGAGGACGAGCGCATCCTTGTCTTCCTGATAGTCGGCCAACTCGGTACGGCGAGAAGAGTTCAGTGCCACAAAGGGCAACATGTAGTTCTTTTCACTTTCCCAAGCTTTAACGCCGAGGTTGTCCAGGCGTTCAAGGAGAACGCAGGTGTAGACGGCGTACGTTCTGAATTCTTTCGTGACGTACAGTTTGCCATCTTTATCCTGGGTGAGCCAGACTTCTAATCCTCTCGGATGGACGTCAGTACCAAGGGCGTAAGCCTCATCGGTCTCCTTGATAAATTCGCCAATCCAGGGGTTGAGTTCGCCAATAGTTTTGCCGGACGAGAGTTTGATATCTTTCAGCCCGCGCATAACCATATCGGCATAGATGGGAGAACGAAGAATCTCTTCCTCGACCTCCATCAGCTTGCCGTCCTTGTCTTCCGACTTGAACGGGAAACTTACGGCATCCGTGAAACCGGCTGCCTTGGTTCGTGCTTTGTCGTTCTTCGACATCTGAGTTGGCATGAACTCCCAGCTGATGTCGGGGTAGTAGCCAGAAACGTCGTCGAGGTTGACGATCAGGTCTTCTTCGACAGGTTTTTCGTCCTGCTTTTCTCCGCCGGTCCACCAGTGAAATTTAATGCCGAGCGCAACGACTACCGCGATGATTGCGATAATTATCACGATAATCTGCCATGGTCTAAATCCTCTTCTCATGATTTCTACCTCCTTATACTAAGAGAATGACGACTACGACAATCGCTATGGCGGCGACTGCTACGGTGGTGATGACTTGGGGGGTGAGCCAAGCGGCAAGACCGCTAGTTATTTCTTCCTCATCATCGCTTTCGTCATCGTCTTCATCTTCGTCGTCGGTGTTTTTCCCCTTGATCCAAGCGGCCAAGCGGGAGAAATATCCACCAACAATGAGCCAGCGCACCAAACCGCACAGAGCCACGAAGACGATTCCGATGACAAACGTCCAGAATAGACTTTTGATCACGCTGAATCCCTGCGTGAAAACTTTGAGCGCGTCGAAGCGTCCGGCTTTTGAGTAGCCTGCTGCGAGAGCAAACGGTACTGCAAGGGCCGTGACACCTCTAAATTGATGCGGGTCGCGAAGGAAAAACTGGAAGATTCCAAGGACACCAAGCATGATGCCCGAGATAATCAATCCGGTCGTTCCGGAGATAGTGACAGCCAGGAAGGAAATCCCAGCTGTAAACAGAGTGATTCCCGTTGCGAATGCGAACGAGATTCCCTTTGCTTTCTTATCATACTCTCTGACCATTCTGTTGATAGAGTGTGTATAATAGAAAGCTGCCCAAAGGGCGACGAGCGTAATAAAAATTGTCTTCATTTTTGAAGCACCTCCATAAATTTTTTATAAAAACAAGGAGGCATCGCCCCCTTGGGAAAAGGGGTTGATAGCACACATCCAGATACTGGTTTGTATCTGGGATGATTCGATTTTAATGACCTTTTACGCTGGTTTTGACACCTTCCAACGTAGACTACGTCCATTATAGCACACTTTGTCAAAAAAGTCAATAGCATTATCACTTTTTCTGCTTATGTTCAAAAAGAAAAAGCCCCCGGCTCTTTCCATACTGGCTGTATGGGGAGTCGGGGGTAATTTTGGAGGTTCACGCTTCGGCGAAAAAGTCGAGCACGGCGGCATAGCCGTTGGGGTTGGCCATGAGGGCCTTCACCAGAGCTTTGGCCTTTTCAGGGGTGGCGAGATTCGCGTCGAGCATAGCTTTCAGCGAACTGGCCTCCTTGAGAGCGGCGGCTTTTTCGGCCTCGGCCTTTGCTTTCGCCTTGGCAGCAGCCTCGGCTCTTGCTTTGGCTTCTGCTTCTGCCTTAGCTCTGGCCTCTGCTGCAGCCTTCTCTTTTGCCTTGGCTTCGGCTTCAGCCTTTGCCTTGGCTGCGGCGGCAGCGTCGCGCTTAGCTTTCTCTTCGGCGATGAGCTTGCGGTAGGCTTCTACCATGATGGTGTCTCCAGCCGCTTCGGCGTCCTTGAGCAGACCCTCATAGAGAGCGATGTTCGCGGAAAATTCCGACAAATCATCGTCAACAGGGGGATGAAGCTCGGGGGCGGGGGCAGCTGCCTGAGGTTTGTCCTCAGTAGTCTTCTTGGGTACGACATCAGAGCCGGTCAGACCGGCGAAAAATGATTTTTTGGCCATTTCTATGGCACCTCCTTGAAAGATTCTTCTTCCGATTTCCTTGGGGTCGGAAAGGGGAAGACACTTCTATTATAGCACAAGAGGTTCAAAAAGTCAATAGTTTTAACAAAAAACTGGGGTTTTGCAACGCTGGCGGGCTTTTTTTTTGGCGTTTTTTGTGATAGAATGGCTCTATCTGGTGGGATTAGCTCAGATGGTTAGAGCGTCTGATTGTGGTCCAGAAGGTCGTCGGTTCGATCCCGATATCCCACCCCAGATGATAGAAAAAATGAGACCCTTTTCGGGTCTCTTTTTAATGCTGGGTTTAGTTGGCGATGAGGAAGAAAACACCGACACCGGCGGCGATACCGAGGATGATGGTGATGAGGATGATGAGAGCGAGCGAAAGGCCGCCACCTCGTTTGTTCTTCGGGACGATACGGACGGGATCGGGGCGACGGGCGGGGCGGGAAGTCTCGGAAGGGCGATCATAGAGGTTTTTCGGGGGGATGGAGTTCGAGAGAGGGCGTTTTTCTACCTTTACGGACTTCAAAAACGGGGATTCGCCGCCGAAAGGATAGGTGGCCTTCCCTGCTGGTTTTTCTTCAGCGAAAAAGCCGGCGGATTCGAGAGAGTCGAACCAATCGTCGTCGGACTTTTCCTCGACTTTCGGTTTTTCCTCAACAGGGGGCTTTGGCGCGGGGGCGGCGGTGGTAGAAACGACGGATTTTTTGACGACGGTTTCCTCAACGATGACGGATTGGTGGACGGCAGGTTTACCGGCGAGATATGGGTTCGTCTCGCGGGAGGCGTTCGGGGAGGGTTTTAGATTCGGGGGAGTACTGGTTGGTCGCGTCTTCGGGATAGGGGCAGGCGCAGGCTTCGGCGCGGGGCGGCTGACAAGGGGGTCAGTGGCGCGGACGGGACGAAAAAAGTCCATTGATTTGTGTTCATTTGTCATTTTTGACCCTCTTGGCGGTTTCTATAATGTCGAGAAACTCCGGGGCGATGAGGCTGGCACCGCCAACGAGAAGCCCGTTTACTCCCGGGATTTCAAGATAAGCTGCGGCGTTGGTGGGTTTTACGCTGCCGCCAAAGAGGACGGCAGTTTCGGCGGAGATTTCGGCGCCGAAGGTGGAGGAGAGGGTGGAACGGATGAGATCGACTACCTCAGAGATAGCGTCAGGGGTGGCGGGAGCAGAGTTTTTCGTGCTGGAGATGGCCCAAACTGGTTCGTAGGCGATGATGACGTTTTTGATTTCTTCCTTCGAGACTTCGCGGAGGCCAGAGAGAAGCTGGTCGCGGATAACATCGGCGGTTTCGCCGTTTTTGCGTTCTTCGGCGGTTTCGCCGATGCAAAGAACAGGGGTCAGACCGTTGCGAAGGGCGGCGGCGACCTTTAAGGTGATGTCTTTTTCTGGCTCGTTCAAGATATGGCGGCGCTCAGAGTGGCCGATGATGGCATAGTCGACGAGATTGCGGAGCTGGGAAATGGAAACTTCGCCGGTGAAGGCGCCAAAATCGCGGTGGTAGAAATTTTGGGCAGCGAGTTTGACCTTGCGACGGTCAACTTGAAGAGAAAGAGGCTGGAGCGCGACAAGAGACGGAGCAACGACGACTTGGAGATTGCGGGAAGGATGAAGCTTAGTTTGGAGTTTGTGAAGAAACAGAGATGATTCCCCAACTGTGAAGTTCATCTTCCAGTTGCCCATGATATAAGTTTTGATTGCCATAAGTTTATTATAACACACCAATAATTCCGCGCAAGGCAAAGGCGGTGTCTTCGTGGGAGCGGACGGTGATGGTGTCAATTCCCATTTCTACAACAGGGTAATCGTTGCCGCCAGGCTGGGTCATGTCGCCAAAATAGAGAATGTCTGCTTTTTCGACGCCGAGTTCGGACATGAGATGGTCCATGCCGAAAGTTTTGTTCATGCCAGGTTTGAAGGCGTTAATTGAGGTGGTGCCGCCGATTTCGTAGGCGAATTCGGGGGCGAGTTCTTTGCAACGAGCGACGATTTGCTCGCGTTTTTTGTGGTCGGGGTCCCAAGCGTATTTTACATCTGTACCGGCTTTTTGGCCGAGGGCAGAAAAAGTGACCTGGGAAAGGCGATTTTCGATGATTTCATCGCCTGGTTGGAGTTTTTCTGCTTCCCAGAACCCCAGTTCCCTGGCGGCGGTTTCTAAAGATGTTGTAATTTTTACAACGTTTTCTGGTGAGAGCGGGAAATTATAGACCTGTTCCCAATCGTGTTTTTCCTCGGAAAAACGGTAATATTGGGTACCTTGGGCGACAAAAAGGTGGAGATGAGTGAGCTGAGCCTCGGAGACCCCGTGGGACTTCAAGGGGTCGACGATTTGGACGAGGAATTGGTCGAATTTTTGGCCGGAAATAGGGCAGATTTCGAAATGATCAAGGCATTTGATGAGAAGTTTGGCGATTTCATCAGGGATGGGGGTTTTAGCAACATTGAGAGTTTGGTCGACGTCAAAACTGAGAACTTTTTTCATAATTTACCTCATTTTATTACTGCGAATTTGTTTTTCCCTTTTTTCAAGAGAGCAGGTTGAGAAATAACGACGGATTCGTCGGTAACTTTGGTGCCACTAACAGAGATAGCGCCTTGTTTGATGAACTCGCGAGCCTTGGTCTTTGACTCGGCGAGCCCAGAGGAGACAACGGCGTCAAGAAGCGAGAGGCCGCGCGAGACAACAGGGAGAAAAGCGGAAAATTCGGCAATTTCGGCGGCGGTGAGGGCGGAAAAATCAGTGGATTTGTCGAAAAGTAGCTCGGAGAGGTTGATGACGGCGGCGGTGTTTTCTCGGCCATGAACAACCTCTGTGACGCCTTTGGCGAGGGCTTTTTGGGCAATTCTCTGCTCTGGGGCGGAGTGATGACGGGCGAGAATGTCTTCGATTTCGGGTTTTTCGAGGGTGGTGTAGATTTTTAGAAGATATTCAACAGAGGTGTCGGGTTGGTTGAGCCAGAATTGGTAGAAATCGAAAATTGAGGTGTAGTTGCCGGAGCCGGTATCAGTGGCGGCGAGCCAGATGGCGTTGCCTTCGGATTTGCCAAATTTGCGACCGGTGACAGGGTCGATAACGAGAGGAGTAGACCAAGCGTCAGCTACCGCGCCCTCGAGACGTTTGATGAGATGAATACCAGAGGAACAGTTGCCGAATTGGTCGGCACCACAGAGCTGGAGATCGATACCGTATTGGCGATAGAGATGGAGGAAATCATAACCCTGAATCAGAGTGTAAGAAAATTCAGCATAAGAGATTCCTGAGCCGCCAGCGCCGATGCGGTTTTGGACGAATTGGCGGTCGAGAAGCTGGGTCATGCTGAAAATTTTGCCGACTTCACGAAGGAAACTGAGGTAGTTGATATCTTTGAACCAGTCGAAATTGTCGACCATGGTCATGTTTTTGGAGGCGATGATGCGCTCGATTTGGGACTTGATGCAGAATTTGTTGTGCTCGACTTCCTCGAGAGATTTCAAATCACGCTCGCCATTTTCCTTTGGGTCGCCGATTTGACCGGTGGCGCCACCAACGAGGAGATAGGGTTCATAGCCATGACGAACAAAACAGGCGCACATCATCAGAGCGGCGAGATTACCGATGGTGAGAGAATCGGCAGAAGGGTCAGCGCCCCAATAGAACTTCTTCGTGGCACGAGTATCGAGGTCTGTGGGGTTTTTGATGGTGGTTTCGGCGGAAAAACCGCGCCAAATGAGTTCTTCGGATAGTTTCATAAGACGATTATAGCATATTCTATGGTATAATAGAGACATGTTAAAAAGCGTGGGCGAGCTTGAAAAAATCAGAAAAAGGATTTTGGCAACGGATTATTTGACGGTGGCTCAGCTTTTTTTGCAAGATAATTTTTTGCTCGAGAGAAAACTGACTTTTGATGACGTGAAACCGCGGCTTTTGGGGCACTGGGGAAGTTGCCACGGGATTAATGTGGCGCTGGCGAATTTGGTTAATTTTTTTGGAGGAGATGAGAATTTTTCCTTTATTCTTGGCCCGGGGCACGGTTTTCCGGCGTTGAATGCGAATCTTTTTGTTGATGGGAAGTTGGAAGAGAAGAATCTCGGGGAGTTTTGTCGCAAATTTTCTTGGCCGGGAGGTTTTCCGTCGCATTCGAGCCCGATGACGCCGGGAGTCGTAACAGAGGGGGGAGAACTCGGTTATGCGCTCGGCGTGGCGTTTGGGCAGGTTTTGGGGCATCCGGAAAAAACTGTGGCGGTTTTGTTAGGTGACGGGGAAATGGAGACGGCGACGGCGTTGGCATCGATGAACCTATGCAAATTGATTGCAGGGGAGGAGAACGGGAAGGTTTTGCCGATTTTACATCTCAATGGCTATAAAATTTCCGGGCCGACGATTTTGGGCAGAAAAAGCGAGCGAGAGCTCCATGAACTGATTAGAGGGTTTGGATATGAGCCAATTGAGATCAAAAATGACCGACCTGAGGAATTTCTCGCGGCGCTAGAACGAGCAGAGACGGAAAAACACCCGTTTTTGGTTCTGAGAACAGAGAAGGGCGCGGGCGGGCCGAAGTTTTTGGACGGGAAAAAGGTCGCTGGGAACTTTTTGGCACACCAAATTCCCTTGCCGCTGGCGAAAAGCGACCCGGAGCAGCTAGAAATTTTGGAAAGTTGGCTAAAATCCTATCATTTCCGAGAGGTATATGACGAAGAGAAAGGGCTTTTGATATGATCGAAAAAGTAGACCGTCCAGGGGCAGAAAGTTTTTCTCCGGCGCGCAAATTTGGCGAGTTGATTCGCAAGAGAATGGAAAAAAATCCGAATTTTTACCTTTTTTCTCCCGATGAGACGACGAGCAACAGATTAGACGAAGTTTTCGAGGTGGCGGCGAGAGCTTGGGGGATGCCGAAGAAGGATTTCGACCTGCCAGAAGCAGAAAACGGTAAAATTGTCGAGCTTTTGTCCGAAAATACGCTGTTTGCGGTGATGGTGGGACATCTGATGAACGGCGAGCCGGCGATGATGACGAGTTATGAGGCGTTTTTCTCGGTGATTATGTCGCAAATCGTGCAACAGATTAAGTTTTTCAAGCAAGCAGAGAACGTGGCGTGGCGCCCGAAATATCCGGCGGTAAACCTGTTGTCGACAAGCACTTGTTGGCGGCAAGACCACAACGGTTTTTCGCACCAATCTCCGGTGATGATTTCCGCCCTGTTATCTATCCCGAGCAACAAAGTGAACTGCCTGTTCCCTGTTGATGACGTTTCGAGCGAAGAAACGTTTGACTTTATGATGAAGTCAGAAAATGTTGTAAATTTTACAACATTTGATAAAAACACAAATCCGAGGTGGATTGACTCCTATCATGCGAAATTCCTCTTTGATAACGGGGGAGCAAGCATTTATCGCTTCGCGTCAGATGAAAATCCAGAGATAGTTTTGACAGCGGCGGGGGATATTGCGACTAGAGAGGTGATTTTGGCGCGAGAAATCGTCAAAAAAGATTGCCCGGAGCTGAAAATTCGATTTGTGGGCATCAATGCTCTCTCTTACAATGCGATTGGGACAACAGAAAATAAGCTGAGACAGGCAGTTTTTGACGATTATTTCACCGGTGATAAGCCAATTATTGCGAATTTCCACGGTTATGCAAAGACGCTCGAGGGGATTTTGGCGCAATATACGAACCGAGAAAGGCTATCTGTGCATGTTGTTAGCGAAGAGGGTTCGACCACAACACCGTTTGAGATGTTGGCGCTGAATCATGCTTCGAGATTCGATCTGGCGGCAGATGCGGCGGAAAGAATTGGGCGAGGGGATTTGGCGGAAAAATATCGAAGAAAAATTGCAGAAAATCATGATTTTGCGGTCAAAAACGGGGTGGATTTGCCGGAATTAGGTTAAGTTCGAATTTTTTGATAAATGTGTTATAATTTTTCATTATGGAATTATTTATTTTTATTTTTTCTGCGATTATTTTGGCAGAAACAACAATTTTGTTAATCAAAAGTGGCAAAAATTTTTCTTTGAACTCAAACCCGAAACGCAAAGTTTATGTCGATACTTCGGCTTTGATGGACGGGAGAATTTTGGCCGTGGCCCAAACTGGATTTATTGGCGATGATCTTATCATTCCCCGTTCTGTAATCAGAGAATTGCAACTTTTGGCTGACGGCAAAGATTCGGAAAAACGAACGAGGGCGCGGGCTGGGCTGGACGTGGTGAATGAGCTAGAGAGAATTGTGTTTTTCAACACGGAGATTCTGCAGGACGAGCTCGACAGGACGCCAGTTGACGAAAGATTAATTGAACTCGCGAAGAAAAACCACGGGTTGATTTTGACGAATGATTTTAATCTCGGAAAGGTAGCAGCGACAGAAAAAATTGACGTGCTGAATATCAACGATTTGGCTCTGACTTTGAGAAGTGATTTTTTGCCCGGTGATAAAATGAAAATCAAAATCGTAGCTGAAGGAAGCAACCCAAAACAAGGCGTAGGGTATTTGCCGGACGGCACGATGGCGGTAGTAGATAACGCCGCGAAAAAAGTGGGGAGCGAAATCGAAATTGAACTAATCCGTTTTTTGCAAACATCGGCAGGACGCATGATGTTTGCAAAGATAGCGGCTAAACCGAGTCAGAAGCCTCGGAACCGTAGGAGTCGGTAACGACAACTTTGATGGATTTTTCTGAACCGGTTGGTTCGTAGTTGGCTTTGAAGGAAGTCGATGGGATTTTTCCGCTCTCTTTGGCTTCACCGTCGATGTAGAGAGTATAGCTATCGAGATTTTCGCTACCCTTTGTGACGGTAACGGCGATTTTTGAATCAGAAACCGAGACGTTGACGGACGGGCCGACATAGACATAGGAACAATCGTCGGTTGTGTCTTTGTCGTAGCCGGAGG
>CAYZRN010000002.1:0-20932 GCA_964480855.1 uncultured Candidatus Saccharibacteria bacterium
GAACGCGTACTACTTGCTCTTCTACTCGACGCTCTTGTTCCCCCAGAACAACTACCGCAAGGGCTACGGGTTCTCAGCTCGCTGTGTAGCTAGATAAGTAGGGAGAATAGAAAGTTTTACTCATGATGATATCTGCCGCCATTACGGATTTCTTGGGCGCGATAAATCTGTTCAACCGCGATTAGTCTGGCAATCATATGTGGAAATACTAATTTCGAAAAACTCCACAAAAAATCCGCCTTCCCCCTTGCCGACTCATCAAACCCAAACGCCCCGCCAACCAAAACCACAACATTTTTTCCGTGATTGAACGCTGCATCTAATTTTCTCGAAAACTCCGGCGAACTGATATTTTCTCCTCGCTCATCCGCCAAAATCACAAAATCTTCCGCAGAAAACGGCCATTTTTCGAGCAAAACTTTCAATTTTTCTTCCTCAAAAAACTCCCATTTCACCTCAAACGGCTTTCTCAACCTTTTTTCGTACTCACTCATGGCCTCGAGCGCCCACCCTGCGTTTTTCTTCCCCCCGCAAATTAGCCTAATCATTGCATTTTTCCTCAAACTTTGCTATAATTATACCAGTTACCAAAGACAGTGGCGAGGTTTTCCTTTAATAATGCCACCGAGGCAAATTCTTGTTTAATTTGGTGACGCTATTTAACAATTAGCTAACCATACCAAAATTTAACCAAAGGAACTTTTTATGGCAATTTCAAAAGATAAAAAGACTACATTGGTTGCTGATTTAACCGAGCTTCTTTCCAACTCAAAAATGGTCGCCTTCGCCAAATATCAAGGCCTCACCGTTGCTGAGCTCCAGGAACTCCGCAAGCTCGCTCGCGAGTCTGGCATCAAAATCAAGGTCGTGAAAAACCGCCTTGTCAAAGTTGCAATGAAAGAAATTGCTGCCTACAAAAACACCGACACCAACGGTCTCGTTGGCCAACTCCTTTACGCAGTTGGTAGCGACGAAGATTTTGACGCAGCAAAAGTTCTTGTCAAATTCGCCAAAACTCACCCGATGATTGAGCTCCAAGGTGGCTTCAACAGCGAAGGTACCAACCTCACCAAAGAAGAAATCACCACCCTTGGCTCTCTCCCGACCAAAAACGAACTCATCGCCCAAGTTGTCGATACTCTTCTTTCCGGCATCAACGGCATTGTTTCTGGTTTGGAAAACCGCGAAAAATAAGCAACCCATATCAAATTTAATCTAAAGTTAGGAACTAATATGGCTACTGATATCAAAAAATTGGCCGAAGAACTCGTCAACTTGACCGTTCTTGAAGTCAACGAACTCAAAACCGTCCTCAAGGACGAATATGGCATCGAGCCAGCCGCAGCCGTTGTCGCTGTTGCTGCTGAAGGTGGTGCCGCTGCCGATGAAGGCAAATCCGAATTCGACGTCGTCTTGAAAGACGCCGGCGCCCAAAAGATTGCCGTCATCAAAGCTGTCAAAGAGGCCACTGGTCTCGGTCTTGGCGAAGCCAAGGCAATCGTCGATGGCGCTCCTGCCACCGTCAAAGAAAAAGTCGCCAAAGCCGACGCAGAAGCAATGAAAAAAGCTCTCGAAGACGCTGGCGCAACTGTCGAACTCGCTTAATAACACAAAACTGGTTAGCTAATTTAAGCAAAAGATCCCCGCTCGGGGATTTTTTGTTTGGGAAAATGTTATAATATATTATATGAACGATTTTGATTATCTCGACAAAGGTGTAGTCTATCTCGATAGCGCTTGCCAATCTCTCCGTCCTCGCCCAGTTCTTGCCGCCCTCAACTCCTATTATGAAAACCATAACGCTTGTGGCGAACGCGCCAAATACAAATGGGGAAAGACGACTGACGCGCTCGTCGCAGAAACCCGCGAAAAAGTTTTGAAATTTCTAAAACTGAAGAGCCGCGACTACGCCGTTTCTTTCACCTTGAACACCACCTACGGCATTAACTTACTTCTGAGCCAACTCGACCCCGATCTTTTCGAAAAAATAATGACTTCCGACATCGAACACAACTCTCCCTTCCTCGCCACCATGGCCTTCAGTGAACGCACCGGTCTCCCTCGTATCGTCATGAAACGCAATGACGACGGCTCCATCCCGCTCGAAAATTATGATTTCCAAAAACCCCTCGTCGTTGTCAACTGCGCCAGCAATTTCGATGGTCGAAAACTAAAAAACTTGACCGAACTCGAGAAAACCGTCCACAAACAAAGCGGCATTCTCATTATCGACGCCGCCCAAACCATGGCGCACAGCTCATCCATCTTGGAAAAGTCCAACGTCGACGCCATCTGTTTCTCCGCCCACAAACTCTACGCCCCCTCACTCGGCGTCATCGTCTGGAAGAAATCATTGTTGAAAAATTTGAAAACCACCTTCATCGGCGGCGGCATGGTCGACGACGTTGAAGAAACTTCCTACCAGCTTTCCGCCACCTCTCCCGACCACATCCACACCAAATTCGAATCTGGCCTCCAAGCTTGGGGCGAAATCATCGCTCTCGGCGCCGCACTCGATTGGCTAAAAAACCAAAAAAAATCCGCTTGGCAAACTCTCGACCAAAATTCGCGAGAGCTCTATGATTTTCTCGGCTCCTCGAAAAAAGTCCACCTCGTCAACCATGAACCAAACCCGACTATCTCCCTCCACATCGATGGCCTCGACTCCCATCTTCTCGGCGAAGCCCTCTCTCGCGAAGACATCATGGCTCGTACCGGCTATTTTTGTGCCCACTATTATCTCGATCACGTCTGCCATTTTCCGCCCTTGATTCGTTTTTCGCTCGGTCTCCACAACACCCCCGAAGATATCAAAAAGCTAAAAACCGCTCTCGCTAAAATTCTCAAGTAGTGCTAGCATATAATATATGGTTTGTATTGCTGCTTTTATTATTCTCGCCATCATCGGCATTTTTGTCGCCATCATCTCCATCTTCAAACGCGAAGTTGGCAAAAAATACCTCAAAATCTTCAAAAAAGCTTGGGGCTGTGTCGGCAAAAAAGTCCGACTCCAAAAATGTGAAACCGGCTTCAAAGACGACATCAAAAACACAATCTTGAGCCGCGTCATCATCAGTCACCCGAAACTCGTCAAACCTCTCGGTATTCTCATCGAAGCACTCTCCGTCATCATCGTCCTCGTCGCAATTTGGGCCTTACTCACAGCAGTGAAATCCCTCCTCGCTCTTTGGGCGCTCGGCACCTGCAACGTCACCAAACCCGCCGCCTGTTCTCTCGGCGCAGAAGTTTGTAGCATCGACGAATCCGAGCCATCCAACCTCTTCGAATCCACTACTCGCTGGTTCGAGGAATGGGGCGAAATTTTCACCGCCATCCCCGACAAATTCAAAACCTACGACCCTGAAACTTTCGACTTTTCGACCATCGAAGCCTCGAAAAACGACAATTCCGTCGCCATCGACATCCTCGACCCAGGCTGTTCAGTCTGTATGGCTTCCTACAAAAACCAAAAATCCTCTGGCTTCTTCGACAGCTACCACGTCAAAATCGTTCTTTTTGCCATCCAAAATCCCGATGGTAGCTTCAAATTCAAGAATTCCGATCTCATCGTTCGCGTCGCCTACGCCCTCAACGAAAAATATCCCGAAAAAACCATCGACTTCATCGACAAACTCTTCACCGGCCACGATGAATCTGGCACAAACTACCAATCTCTCTTCAACAACACCTACGATTCATCCGCCGCTCTCGAAAAACTCGATGAATTTCTCACCGAACTCGGCCTAGAAAAAGGCGAAATCACAAAAATCCACGAATCCACCAATTCTGCTGAACTCACATCACTCCTCGATAAAAATCGCGCCATCGTCGAAACCGGAATCCGCGCCAAAGGCATCCCGACCATGCTCTACCACAACCAAAAACACACCGGTCTATACAAACCATAAAGATATTTCTGTAAAATTTACAACACTTTGCGTCCGGCCTCTGTTTTTCCGGTGGAAAAGTAACCGGAAAAATCGTTGACATTCTTTTTGGCGAGGTATATTATAATACTAAAGTAGAAACTAAACAGACAGGATGCGAGGTGATGTCTGAATTACCCGAAAAACAAATAAAACGACTCCGCAGTCTCATTCAAGAGGCTGAGACTAACTTGGCTGCCGCCAAGGAACTTTTGATTTCCGTATTAGGTGATGGCGAAACAATTTCCGCCCCCCGCGACACCGTCATCTCCACTGCTGAAGGAAAAATCATCGAAGGCGTTTTTGATGGCCAAATCATGATCGGCCCTGACGGCAAAAACTACCCCGTCCCTGCGAACTACGCCTCGAAGTCCAAGCTCGTTGAAGGCGACCTCATGAAACTCACCATCGCCCCCGACGGCAAATTCCTCTACAAACAAATCGGTCCCGTCGAGCGCAAAACCGTCATTGGTACCCTCGTCCACCGCGAAGACAAATACTTCGTCGAAGTCTCCGGAAAGGAATACGAAATCCTCTATGCTTCCGTCACCTACTTCCGCCTCCACGAAGGTCAGCAAGTCTCCGTAGTCATCCCCGCCGAGAACAAAGACGCCCGCTGGGCAGCAGTCGAAGCTTCACTCTAAAATCACTCCAAAGGGGTGGTTTTTTTTATGCTATACTATATCTAATGAAAGCTCTCTACCGCAAATACCGCCCCAAAACCCTCGCCGAAGTCATCGGCCAAGAAAGAGTCACTTCTGTTCTCGAAAATTCCATCGCCCAGGGCAAAATCTCCCACGCCTATCTTTTCACGGGCCCTCGCGGTACCGGCAAACCCAGCGTCGCCCGCATCTTCGCTAACGAAATCAATCATTTCCACTATGAACTCGAAGATTCCTATGTCGACATTATCGAAATCGACGGCGCCTCCAACCGCGGCATCGACAATATCCGCGAACTACGTGAAAAAGCCGCCATCGCCCCGACAAAAGGGAAATACAAAATCTACATCATCGACGAAGTCCACATGCTCACCAAAGAAGCCTTCAACGCCCTCCTCAAAACTCTCGAGGAACCGCCCGCCCACGTCATCTTCATTCTCGCCACCACCGATCTCCAAAAAGTCCCCGTCACCATCACCTCTCGCGTCCAAATCCTTGTTTTCAATCTTGCCTCTCCTGATGTTATGAAGGCCCACTTGAAGTCAGTCTGCTCCGCCGAAAGCCTCGCAATCGACGACGACGCCCTCGATATTATCGTCCGTCGAGGTGGCGGCTCCTTCCGCGATTCACTTTCGCTTCTTGGCCAAATCGCTACCCTCAAAAAAGACGACAAAAAAATCACCAAATCCCTCATCGAATCTTCTCTCGGCCTCCCCCAAGATGAGCTCATCACCACGCTCCTCGCCGCCTACGAATCCTCCGACCTCGAGACCATCTCGAGCACCCTGAAGACCATTCTCGGCTCCGGCACAAAGCCCGAAACTCTCGCTGAAGAAATCATCAACCGCCTCCTCCTTTCTCCCTCCCCGTCCCTCCTTCCTCTCCTCCAAAAACTCCCCGAAGTCCGCGCTCCCTTCCCGGAGGCAAAGCTCCTTCTCGCTTTCGTCAACTTGAACCAGCCAGCCCCCTCGGCCCCAACCATTAAAAACTTCTCGATAGCTCCGAAAAAAAACCCCGTCGATTTTCACCCAAAACCCGCCGAAACCCCTCCCGAAATTACCCCAAACTCCGCTGTTTCGACCGAAGAGATTCAACCAAACTCAGCAGATTTCTCTTGGGAAAATTACTTAAACTCCGTCCAATCCACTTCCGTCGGCGCCGCCATGTGGCTCAAAAAATGCCGTTTTTCTCTGGAAAATGGCTGTCTCGAACATTTCCCGCCTACTTCGACCACTAAAGGCATTTTGGAGAGCGAAAATAACCTAAAAGTCCTCAAATCCTGCCTCAAAAATTTCGACTTACGCATCCATAACCCCGACGATTTTTCCCCAAATCCCGCAAAAAAAGACCCCAAATTCACCAAAATCGATGATATAATGGGTAAAACTCAGGAGGTAAATAATGGAGGAGAAATCCCGTTCTAGCACCGGTCGCGTCCCTCCCCAGGACGTTACAGCAGAAAAATCCTTGCTTGGCGCCATCTTGCTTTCTGACGCTTCTTTCCCGGAAATTCTTGAACGTATTCGTTTTTCTGACTTCTATGACAAACGTCACGGCCTCATTTTCAAAGGCATGACCGCTCTCTACGAAAAGCACAAACCCATCGACCTCCTCACGCTTTCCGGCGAGCTAAAAGCCCAAAAAACTTTGAAAGACGTTGGTGGCAACCCATATCTCACCGAGCTCACCAACTTTGTCCCCACCGCCTCCCATGTCAAAGCCTACGCCGACCTCGTCGAACAAACCGCCCTTCGCCGCCGCCTCATCAAAGCCGGCACCGATATCGCCAACAAAGCCTACGAAGACGACGTCGAAGTTGAGGAACTCATCGGTCGCGCCGAGAAAGAACTCTTCGAAGTTTCCGACAAAACCATCCAAACCGACTACGTCTCGATGGAGGACATGCTTGTCGATGCTTTCGACCGCATTGACGACCTCCACAAAAACAAAGGTGTTCTCCGTGGTCTAAAAACCGGCTTCCGCGACCTCGACAAAAAGACCGCCGGCCTCCAAAAAGGCGATCTCATCATCGTCGGCGCTCGCCCAGCCATGGGTAAAACCACTTTCGCCGAAAACATCGCCTATAACGCCGCCACCATCAACAAAAAAGCTGTCCTCTTCTTCTCGATGGAAATGGCCAAAGCCGAAATTATCGACCGCATGATTTCCGACGTCTCCGGCGTCGACAACTGGAAAATCCGCACCGGCAACGTTAGTGACGAAGATTTCGCCAAAATCGGCGACGCCATGGGCGAAATGGGCGAAGCTCCTCTCTATATCGACGATACTTCTTCCATGACCATTCTCCAACTTCGCAACAAAGCCCGTCGTTTTGCCCACGAACACGATCTCGGCCTCATCATCGTCGACTATCTCCAGCTTCTCCAAGGTTCCGACCGCTACGCCGGCAACCGCGTCCAAGAAGTCACCGAAATCTCTCGTGGTCTAAAAACCCTCGCCCGCGAGCTCGAAATCCCCGTCATCGCCCTCGCTCAGCTTTCCCGTAGCGTCACCGGCCGCGATGACCCTCGCCCAGTCCTCTCCGACCTCCGCGAATCCGGTTCCATCGAGCAAGACGCCGACCTTGTTACCTTCCTTCACCGTGTCGACTACTACAATCAAAACAAACCCGATTTCGTCCCCACCAACATCACCGAGCTCATCATCGCCAAACACCGCCACGGCGCTGTCGGCAAAATCGAACTCTATTTCCATCCCGAGCTCCTCCGCTTCATGTCCCTCGATCGCACCCACGAAGACGAATAATTTTCGCACAAGCGTTTTTTATGTTATACTAGAAAGGTGAAAAGAAGACCTCTCGCCAAACTTTTTTTATACCGCTATCGTTTCCAGATTGGCTATATTATCCTCGGCATCGCTTTTTTGGGCCTAATTTTCTTCTTGCCGAACATCTCTCCCGCCGGCCTCTCCGAGGCAGAAATGTCCTCCACTGTCGATTCTTATAACCTCCATTTTTCCTCCGTCACCACCGGCGACCTTCTCGACTTGCCCTATCATCTCCTCCAAAAAGTTTCCATCCTCCTCTTCGGCTTCACTACTTTCGCCATCAAACTCCCGAGCGTCCTACTCGCCTCTGCCCTCAGTTTTCTCCTCATTCTTCTCTTGAACCGCTGGTTCAAAAACAACATCGCCCTCCTCGCCAGCATCCTCACCGTTCTCTCGATTCCTTTCCTCTATCTTTCCGGCACCGGCACGCCGAACATCATGGTTGTTTTTTGGCCGACCTTACTTCTTTGGCTCGGCTCGAAAATCCAGGGTGAAGAAAAGCCTCGTCCGTCCTATTGTTTCCTTTTTGCTTTCACGATGTTGCTCTCCATTTTCACCCCCCACATGATTTATCTCAACGCTTTCATCATCTTCTTCGTCCTCATCAATCCCCACCTCCGCTTCACCATCAAAAACCTCCCGAAACTCCCGCTCATTCTCACTTCCCTCATCATCTTCCTCGGTCTCGGTATGCTCGTCCTCAACATTTTGAGCAACCCGACCATCGCTCTGCGTCTCTTCTTCGCCGAAAACCTCGATTTCCCCCACTACCTCAACAACATCAGCCTCTCCTTCGCACCATTCTTCTCTTGGGGTACCAACCCAGAGGGCGTTCTTCTCACGCCCCTCATCGGCCTTCCTTCGCTCTTTCTCGCCTTCACCGGTCTTTTCTCGACCGTAAAAGGCTTTTTCGCTTCCCGCAACTCCATCGCAACCTACCTCCTAATTTTCACCATCTTCGTTTCCGGCTTCGACACTAACTCCTCGCTCCTCATCATCCTCCCGCTCGCCATCCTCATCGCCCACGGTCTCCGCTATAATCTCGAAAAATGGTACGGCAACTTCCCGGTAAATCCCTACGCTCGCATTTTCGGCATCCTCCCCATCTCGATTTTCATCATCATCATGATTTTTTCCGGTCTCGCTCACTTCATCTTCGGCTACCGCTACACGCCTTCCGTCGCCAACGAATTCAACAACGACCTTGAACTCGTCTCCGCTTTGAGCGAAGACACCACCCTCCTTCTCAACGAAGATTCTCTCGAATATCGTTTCTACTACGCCTATGAAGACCGCACTCACGCCATCGACCTTGCCGTCCTCCCGCCCGAAACCATCACCGGCACTCTCGCCACCCTCGGCAAATACAACTTTGAAGATTATTCTCTCGAATTCAAGGGGAAGCTCGACCGCATCATCACCTCCCCAAAATCCAACAATTCTGATAGAATATATCTATATACAGCAAAATCTGAATAATAGGAGTTTTTCTTATGGGTGCAACCATGGACCAAATGAAAATGATTAACCAACTACGCAAGGCCCAAAAAGACCTCAAAAACGAAATCGTCGAGGTTGAAGCCGGCGACGGCGCCGTCGTTGTCCAAATCACCGGAGAACTGAAAATCAAAAAAGTCACCATCGACCCAGAAAAAGTCGATCTCGATGACATCCACGAACTCGAGCGTTGGATCGAAAACTGTCTCCGTGACGGCTACGCCAAGGCCCAAGAAATCGCTACCGACAAAATGAAACCCCTCATGGGCGGACTCGGGAACTTCGGACTCTAATGCTCCCCAAAGCTCTCCAAGACACCATCGAGGCTCTCGGCCATCTCCCCGGAGTTGGCCCTCGCACCGCTGAGCGCTACGCTTATTATCTTTTTCGTGCCAGCCCCACTTTCGCCAAAAACATCTCCGCCGCCCTCAAAAACCTTCACGCCGGCGTCAAATCCTGCCCAAAAACCTTCGCCCTGATTGACTCCAGTGCCGACTTTTCCGAGTTCTACACCGACCCCAGCCGTGACAAATCCGTCGTTCTTGTCGTCGAGCAACCTCTCGACATCTATGCTATCGAACAAACCAAACAATACCACGGCACCTACCACGTTCTCGGCGGCGCCATTTCTCCCATCGACGGCATCACCCCCGCCGACCTCCACATCAAAGAACTCCTCGCCCGCCTCGATTCCGACTCCGTCGAAGAAGTCATCATCGCCACCAACCCTTCCGTCGAGGGCGAATCGACCGCTCTTCTCCTCCAAAAACTCCTTTCTGAGCAGTCAAAAGATTTGAAAATCACCCGCCTCGCTCGCGGCCTTCCTCTCGGTGTCGACCTCTCCTATGCCGACCAAATCACCCTCAGCGCCGCCCTCGAAAACAGGACAAACCTATGATTTCCGGCCTCAGAAGTAGCGAAGTCGAAATCAGAAGACAAAACGGCCAATCCAATTCTGTCACCAAAAACGTCACCAAAATCTCCGATATCTTGAAAAAACACACCTTGACTGTTTTCAATTTCGTCAACCTCACCCTCGCCGCCCTCATCTTTTTCTTCGGCAACAAACGTGACACGATGTTCGTTTTCATCGCCGTCATCGCCACCGCCATCGCCATCATCAACGACCTCCGTTCTCGCCGGAAAATCAACCGCCTCCACATTCTCTCCGAACGCCCCATATCCGTCGTTCGTGACGGCAAAATCTGCGAGATAAATGACTCCGATCTCGTTCTCGGCGACGTTATTCGCTACTCTCTCGGCGACCAAATCACCGTCGACGCCGTCCTTCTCGAAGGTGTTCTCGAAGTCAACGAATCATTCATCACCGGCGAGTCCGACAACATCCAAAAACTCCCGGGAGAAAAACTCCATGCCGGCAGTTTTATCGTCTCCGGCACCGGTTTCGCTCGCGCTACCGCCGTCGGTGAAGCCAGCTCGCTCTCGAAGACCTTAAAAAACGCTCAAAAAATCAAAGATTCTCGCTCCGAACTCTTCACAAATCACCAAAACATCATTAAACTGAACTCCCTCATCCTCATCCCTGTCGCCATCTTTCTCTTTCTGAAACAATCCTCACTCTCAGGCGCCACTCTCGAATCCGCCGTCACCTCGACCGGCGCCGCCGTCATTGCCATGATTCCCGAAGGCCTCATCCTTCTCACCTCCAGCGTCCTCGCTCTCGCCACCATTCGCCTCTCCCGCCAAAAAATCATCGTCAGCGATTTCTATTCAATCGAAACCCTCGCTCGCGTCGATACTATCTGTCTCGACAAGACCGGCACTCTCACTACTGGCCGCATGAAAGTAGAAAAAATCATCCCCTTTGGTCAAAACTCCGAGGCAGAAATCATCAACTTTATCAAAATCTCGAACGCCGCTCTCGGCGATTTTAACTCAACTTCCCACGCCCTAATCCAAAAGTTTGGTAAAAACTCGGAGGCAAAAGTCGACGAGTTTTACCCGTTTTCTAGCCAAAAAAAGTACTCCGGCATCAAATTTGGTGACACGGAATTTTTCCTCGGCGCCTACAGCTATCTCACTAGCGACACTTCCCATGCCGCCGAAGAAGCAGAATATGCAAAATCCTACCGCGTTCTCACCGCCAAAAAATGCCGAAATAACAGGGAAGAACTCCTTGGTTTCGTTCTTCTTTCCGACGAACTCCGCAAAGATGCCAAATCTCTCCTTAATTTCTTCCAAAAAAATGATGTCAAAGTGAAAATTATTTCTGGCGATAGTCCCACCACTGTCGCCCAAACGGTAAAAACTCTCGGCCTAAAATCCACTAGTTTGGTTGATTTTTCCGACCAAAAATCGAAAACTTTGCCCCAATCTCTCGTCGAAGAACATGACATCTTTGCTCGAGTTACGCCCGACCAAAAGCAATCTTTGGTCAAATCTCTCCGCGCTTCCGGACACGTTGTTGCCATGACTGGCGATGGGGTCAACGACGTTCTCGCCCTAAAGGCCGCCGATTGCGGTATCTCGCTTGGCGCCGGCGCTGACGCCGCCCGCCGCGTTGCCGACATTGTCCTCCTCGAAAATGACTTCTCCGTCATCAAATCCGCCGTCTTCGAGGGGAGAAAAACCATCAACAACGTCACTCGCAGCAGCGCCCTTTTCCTCCAAAAAACCATCTTCGCCACCGTTCTCAGCGTCGTCTTCATCTTCCTTAATCTCCGCTATCCTTTCTCTCCCGTCCTCATGTCACTCGTCAACGTCATCATCATCGGCATCCCGAGCTTCGTCCTCGCTTTCGAGCCAAATTACGCTCGCATCAAAAACAATTTCAAATCCCACATCCTAAAAAACTCTGTCCCCGCCGCTCTCGCCACTATTTTCGCCATTATTTCCACCGCCGCCCTTTCATTCTTCCTCAACCTCGCTTGGTCGGAAACTCTCGTCTTCTCCTATTTTCTTGTCTCCTTCATTGGCCTTCTTCTCATCTACAAAATCTCCCGTCCGCTCAACAAATTCCGTCTCTCTCTTCTCGTCGCTCTCTCCTCCGTCGTCGCTCTCGTTTTTCTTCTCGAGCCAGCTCGCAACTTTCTTGACCTCACTCTTCTCCCCCTCGAAAAAACGCCGCTCCTTCTACTTTGCGAAGCAGCGTCTTTCCTAATCTTCTTCTTTTCTAGTCGCTTTCTATCTCGCCGATTACCTTAATCGACTCGTTTTCAGGCAAAACTTCCACATTTTTCAGCTTTCTCTCGATTTGGCGCGAAGTAGTTTTTGCACTCTCAATTTTGTTTGCACTCTCCGTCAGTTTCTTCTGTACCCCTTCGAGCAAATCGCCGAACTTGCCAAATTGCGCTCTCACCGCCCCCAGTGTCCTCCACACTTCTGCCGTCTGTTTTTCGATAGCATATGATCGGAACCCTGCTTGCAACCCGTTCAAGATTGCCGGCAAAGTCGACGGGGAAGTAATCGTCACATTAAACTTCGTTCGAATCTCGTCCATCAACCCCGGAATTCGCGCCACCTCCGCAAACAACGATTCTGTCGGCAAAAACATCACCGCAAATTCTGTCGTTGCTGGCTCATCAATATATTTTGTCATGATTTTTTTCGCCTGAGTTTTTACGTCCTCGGCTAGCAGTTTCTGAATTTTACCGATTTTTTCTTTGTCCCCCTCGTCATAAGCTTCGAGTAATCTATGATAATTTTCAATCGGGAATTTCGAGTCAACCGGCAAAAGCACTTCCATCTCCCCGTTCCCAGGCATCCGAATCGCAAACTCCACCCTATCCGCCGTACCTTTTTTTGTGACGACGTTTTCGAGATATTGCGACGGCGCCATCATGTCCGAAATAATCGCCCCGAGTTGCACCTCACCATAATTTCCTCGCGTCTTCACCCCATCCATCACCTTTTTGAGTCCACCGACATCGTTCGCCAAATTCTTCATCTCCCCCAGCCCCTCATAAACCTGCGTCAACTGTTTCGAAATCATCGAAAAACTTTCGTTGAACCTTTTCTCGACGCTCGCTTTTAGTTTTTCATCTACAGTCTCTCGCATCTGCTCTAATTTCTTCTCGTTTCCCGATTGAATATCTTTCAAATTTGCTGAAATCTCTTTGCGGTTTTCTCGAAACTCTTCCGAAAGTTTCGGCACCAATTTATCCATTTCTCCCTCAATTCGAATCAACCTTTCCTCGATTTTCGAAAAATCTTGCTCAGGTTTTTTCTCCTTTTTGAAGGAACCAAAAACCACCACCCCGAGAATTAATATAAGTAAAACAACACTAAAAATTTCCATAACCACATTATCTCAAATTCATTCTTTTTTCACAATAAACCATTTGCATTTTTATATTCATATATATATAATATAAGCATGACTACTTCGGAGGTACAACCTTTTTCATCTTCATCATCTGTGCCATCTACATCTTCTGTTCCTTCCGCTTCTTCAGACACCTCTTCCTCTTCTTCCTTCTCCTCCGCAGAAAAACATTACAAAAAGAAGAAACTAAAAACCCCTCTTCTCATTGTTTTGCTATTGCTTGTAATTTCTTCGATAGCAATTTTAATATTTTTTCTTCTGAAACCAAACCCTTCCGTTACCCCTCAAACTGAGCCACAAAATGACACCGAAAAGACAGCATTAACGATTGCGCGCGGCGAAGACGTAGATTCAGCAATTTCTTTTCTAGACGAACTAGTCGAGGAATCCACAGATAGCGAAGAAAAAAATGATTTGCGCCTTACCGAACTAGCTGTTTATATCGACAGAGGCAGATATGACAAAGCCGAAAACCATATTCCTCTAATCAATGAAAATCTTCTCTCTCCGACTCAAAAACTCCGATTCTATAACCTCCTAATAACGCTATACAACAAAACAAACAAGCAAGACAAGAGCACAATATACCTAGAAAAAGTCTCAACTATAGAAAAGGAGATTATGGAAAATGAGCAATAAGCGCTTTTTTAGAATTCTTTGTATCCTTATCGTGTCTGTAATCACTGCTGGTCTTATTTTTCTAACGCCAACAAACGCAGATTATACAGATGGTGACGCGGATGGTCCTTCGGGGGGAGGTTGTGCGTCTGGCGACAAAAGCATGTATTGGGATACATGCTATGGCGCGAGCTGGAGAAAATACGAATTCGGCAATACTTATCATTTTTATGGCGGCGACGTAACATTTTCTGGCACTACCGTCACTATACCAGACGCCGGTCACCAGCCAGGAGGAACAATCGACCTAGGAACCTGCCAAAGTTTCGGTGCAACTGAAGTATATATTCTAGGACTTGAAGTCTTTAAGAAAGTTGGCGACACACGTACCTCACTAGGATACCACGCGGGTATGACGCCAATGAACGAAAACGTCAAAGCTGGCGGTTGGATCGGATTCAAAAATCCAGCAGGAACCCTCTCCTGGTCATACGTTATGGATAAACTGCAAACAGCCAGGGACCAAGGTTATTCTATTAGCGAAAGTCTCGGGTGGTTTTGCTATAGTGAAAGCTGGGAGGAGCCTCCTGAACCAACGGTCGATTATTCTACTGGTGACGACGTCGGCTACGGAACAGTCACGGTCACCTTGGACTATCACAACGTCTCAGCCACTGGCGGCAGCTCACAAAACGGTGTCTATGCTCTCCCGAAAGAAACTTCGACCACGATCGTCACTTTCTCCAACGACCTAACCGCCACAATCACTAGTAATCCCGATGGCCAACTAGGAAACACTCAAAAAAATGATGCTCTATCCCGCGCGCGCAACAGTAGAAGCTATAGCATTCCTAACACCAACACGGTGACAATCCCCTATAACGGTAGCTATCAAACACTTTCCCAAAGAGTTTCTTGGACAAAGACTTATACTTATTCTTATTCAATCACCTACCACTACAAAACCGTCACCACCTACAACATCGACGGCAGCGTCGCCAGCACAGAAACCGTTTTGGAAAGCACTACTTACGGCACTCCATATTATTCATCCTCCAGTGGTTCCGACTCCAGCACGCAAAGTATCACCATCTACCGCATGGCCGAAGCGCTTGTCACTCTGAAAACTAGCATCTCTTCGACTGTCACCAGCTCAACCACGACAACCAACCCCCAATCCGACGCATCCGTCGCCTGGCGTGACAACACCCCAACAACCGCCAATATCGGCGTCAACCCGAATCGCATCTACGCCGATTCTTCCTCGAACAGTAAATACGTCACCGTCAACTTCGTCCATACTGTTCTTCGCGGCAACAACGCTAACGTCTCCGGCAACCTCGAAGAATATGACCTTCGCACTGCCACTGTCAGAATTCCTTGGTCTGTCACTGGCGCCACCTCGAACTCCGGAACCTACGCTTCTAGTTCTGCCCCCAGCTCCAGCAACGTCTACTCCAACTCTCGCAAAGTCTGCAACGACAGCACCTCCAACTGTAGCGGCAACGATTCTATCTCTCTCGGTACTTTCAACAAAGAAATCTGTCAAAGTCTCTCTTCTTCCGGCGTCGTCGCCATCACCTATCCTCCTTCCAACTACAACAACAATACTAACAGCAACGGCATCACTGCCAGCGCTTGTGCTCATCTCTATCGACCATATAATTTCAACCTCACTCCGACCACAACCGTCAATTCCGACGGCATGAGCGCCCTCGGTAGCGAGCTCTCAGTTTCTTACTCCATCGACAACAACGCCAACACCGCTAGCGGCCAAGAAGGCACCCACAGCACTTCTCCGGCAGGTACCACGGTTCGCGTCATCCGCTTCGTCATCGACCGCACAGTCGAAAACGACAGCAGCCTCTCCGGCCTACTTGCTGGTGGCGACTACGATTACGACAACGCCTGCGATTTCTTCCGCAACAAATTCCACAGCTCGATGGACGCCTGCGACCAAATCTACACCAATACCTATACTTTCAGCCAAGGTCGCACCAGCAACAGCCTCAGCGTCGACCATATCTCCAACTCCATCGACGTCGGCGACAAAGTCTGCTACGCCACCGCCGTCAACTACGTCAACAGCACCTACAACCCCACCGGCAACGGCCTCGGCTACGGCACCATGAATCCAAACCGCTGGCGCATTTCCAACGCTTCCTGCAACACCACCGCCAAACGCCCCCACTTCAACGTTCTCGGCGGCAGCATCTATGGCTCTGGCGACATTTCTGGTGCAATCACCAAAATCTACAACCCATCTACCAACCGTTACTCTCTCTTCGGTTCTTGGGTCGACTTCGGCATCGTCAGCAACGGCAACATCAACTACGTCGCTTCCGGCGCTTCTCTCGCGGGAGGGAATAGCGACACCAACGGCATCTACACCTGCAACGACAACAACCCGCTCTCAGTCGCCAACACTAACTGTAGCGGCGGCACCGGTTCCGGCAACGCTGGTATCTACTTCAACTCCACCACCATCGACCGCATCATGTCCCACTACGCCGGCAACGTCACCGCCAAAAACGACAAAAACCTCCACGGCAATCTAGACATCTCCTCGTCGTCCAATTATTCCAACTTCACCAACAAATACTACACTACCCTCGGTAATTCTTCCTACGTCAACGCACTCGGTCACGAAACCCACTACCGCTACACCTACATCGGCGGCAACGCTACCATCAGTGCCTCCAGCGACCTCGGCAACGGCATCACCCACATCATCTACGCCACCGGCAAAATCACCATCGCTTCCGATTTGAAATATTCTTCCGGCAGCCTCGACGATTCCGTCCTTATCCCCCAATATCTCATCATCGCCGACGGCGGCATCGACATCAGAAACAACGTCAGTGAGATTGACGCTTGGCTCATCAGCCCCAGCTCCACCGTCAACACCTGCGCCGAACATTCCGTCGCTGGAGGTGGCTCCGGCGTCGTCACCCTAGTCGGCAACGCCTGCGAAAACCAGCTCCACGTCAACGGCCCCGTCTTCGCCAACACTGTCCTCTTGAACCGCACTCACGGCGCCGAACCTAGCTCTCCCGCCGAGCCAGCCGAAGTCTTCGATATGTCCGCCACCACTTTCTTCTGGGGCTACACCCAAGCGCGCGACTACGCCCAAGCCAAAACCGTCTACACCCGCGAACTCGCCCCGAGATACTAAAAACATCTTCTTGTGTTATAATAAACATATGTACGAAAATTTCGCGTCATTTTTGGCTAACAAATCCAGCCTCTGCATCATCCAGGCCGAAAACCCCGATGGCGATTCGCTCGGTTCAGCCATCGCTCTCGACTTTTTGTTGCAAGGAAAATCCGTCTCCCTCTACTGCCCCGTCGACATCCCGAAATATCTCCGCTACTTCCCCGATTGGTCTCGCATCACCAACGATTTCGGCTACAAAGCCGACGGCTATATTATCGTCGACACCGCCGCGTCAGTTCTTCTCTCCAAGCTCCTCGACGACCCCGCCATCAAAAACTCCCTTGAGTCCAAACCCGTCTTCGTCCTCGACCACCACGAAACCGAAGACGATCTCCCTTTCCCCCACGAATCCATCATCGAACCTCTCCCCGCTTGTTGTAGCTTGATCTTCAAAATTGCTCAATCTCTCGGCCTAGAAATCGACTCTTCCGCCGCCAAAAACCTCGCCGCCGGCATCCTTTCCGACACTCTCGGTCTCACTTCCGCCTCTGTCTCCTCCGATACTTTCCGCTCCGTCGCCGAACTTGTTGATCTCGGCGCCAATGTCTTCGATTTGGAGGAAGCTCGCCGCGCTTTCATGAAAAAGTCCCGCCGCATTCTCGACTATAAAGCCGACCTCATTAAACGCATCGAATATTTCCTCGACGGCCAGCTCGCCACCATCCACATCCCTTGGGACGACATCAAAGAATACTCCGACGAATACAACCCCAACGTCCTCATTCTCGAAGAAATGCGCATGGTCGAAGGAGTCGAGGTTGCCGTCGCCATCAAAACCTATCCCGACGGCAAACTCACCGGCAAAATCCGCACTTCTGCCCCCATCGCCGACCAAATCGCCGGCTTTTTCGGCGGCGGCGGTCACCCATATGCCGCTGGTTTCCGCACCTACGACATTTCCTACGACGACGCCGTTTCCGACCTCAACTCCGTAGTTTATCGACTTCTATCAGAAAGAAAGGCTGAAGATGCTAAAACTCTATAACACCGCAAAAAAATCCCTCGAAACTTTCCGCCCCCTCGGCAAAAACGAGGTAAAAGTCTACACTTGCGGACCCACAGTCTACAGCTTCGCCCACATCGGCAACCTCACTTCCTATATTTATTGGGATTTTCTTCTCCGTGTCTTGAGACTCAACGGTTTCAAAACAAAACGAGTCTTGAACCTCACCGACGTTGGCCATCTCGTTTCTGACGGCGACGAAGGCGAAGACAAACTCGAAAAAGGCGCAAAGAAAGAAGGAAAAACCGTCTGGGAAGTCGCCGAGTTCTATATTTCCGCCTTTCTCAAAGATTTTCACGCTCTCCATCTCCTCGAACAAGATGTCCTTGCCCGCGCCACGGACTATATCGAAGCTGACAAAGCTCTCGTCGAAACCCTCATCGAAAAAGGTTTCACCTACGAAACCGCCGACGGCATCTATTTCGACACCTCGAAATTCCCGACCTATGCCGACTTCGCCCACCTCGACCTTGAAGGTCTCAAAGCCGGCGCCCGCGTTGATTTCAGCTCCGAAAAGAAAAACCCCTCTGACTTTGCAGTTTGGAAATTCATCAAAGACGGCGAAAACCACGCCATGCGCTGGGATTTTCTCGGCCGCCCAGGCTACCCAGGTTGGCACCTCGAATGTTCCGCCATCATCCACGCCGAGCTCGGTGAAACCATCGACATCCACACCGGCGGCATCGACCACATCCCAGTCCACCATTCCAACGAAATCGCCCAATCCGAGTCCGCTTTCGGCAAAAAACTCGCCAATTTCTGGCTCCACTGCGACTTTATCAACGTCGACAACCAAAAAATCTCCAAATCCCTCGGCAACATCTACACCCTCGCCGACCTCGCGGAGAAAGGTTTTTCGCCTCTCGATTTCAAAATGTGGGTTCTGGAAGGGAACTACCAAACCAGCCGCAACTTCACCTTCGACGGTCTCACCGCTGCCAAAAATCGCCGCCAAAATTGGCGCAACAAAATCGCCACTTCTCGCCAACTCACCTCTGTAAAATCTATAATCAGCGCCTATGATTTTTCCGAAAAATCCGTCATTTCTGCCCTCACTGAAGCCGTCAACAACAACCTAAACTCCGCCGCCGCTTTTGCTCTCGTCGACCAAATCCCTGATTTCGCCCCACTTTCTGTCTGGCAATTCGTCGACGAGCTTTTCGGGCTAAACTTACTTTCCGACTCTCCCGACATTAGCGACTCCCAAAAACAGCTCCTCAAAGACCGCGAACTCGCCCGCGCAGAAAAAGATTTCAAAAAATCCGACGATCTTCGTGTCGAACTCGAAAAATCCGGCATCACAGTCAAAGACACTGCCTCCGGCCCAATTTGGCAATTCATAGCATAAGTGCTATAATTTTCGTGTTAACTAACACGAAAGGCACCCATGCAAGAAGACTTGCCGTCCCAAACAAACATCCAACCAGAAAAACCCACTCAGAAAAAACCTAGCCACATCGGCAAAAAGACCTACGCTTTGCGTTTCATTTTGTCGCTCGTTTTTGGCAACATTTTCCTCGGCTGTCTCCTCGGCGCCATCACCACCACCATCCCTGCTATCATCGGCGGCGACGATTCCACCATCTCGAGCTACATGGGCCCATTCTACGCCGGCCTCATCACTGCCGTCATCGTCTTCGGTGCTCTCCATATCATCCTTGCCCTCTCGACCAAACGCGCCGCCAACGAACCGCCAAAAACCTGGCAAAACGTCCTCTCGATTATCTACTCTTCCATCTGGTCGCTCGTCGGCCTCTTCTATCTCTGGATGATTATTAGTACCATCGTCGGTGTCGCCCTCGGTCTGTCTGACACCGAAAACCTCGAAGTCATCGAACAAATTGTTGTCGGCATCTCTGCCCTTGTCATCATTCTCGTCGTTGTTGCTGAGCAAATGCGCCTCATTTCGAAACTTCCTCGCCTTTTCTACACTTGGTTCATGACCATTGTCTCCATCGCGACAATCGCCGCCTTCCTTATTTTCCCAGCCGCCAAAGTTCGCGATGCCGCCTATGACGAAAAAGTCGAATCCGACCTCTATGCCATCTCCAACGCCATCGAAGATTACGCCGACGACCACTACACTCTCCCCCAAAACCTCTATAGTGTCCAAAATTCTCTCGCAAAAGAACTCAACTTCAGCCTCGGCAACTACACCTACTCTACCACCGGCCGCAACACCTACAAACTCTGCGCCGACTTCAAAACCAAAACCAGAAGCAGCAGCATCTACACCAACTCCTATACTTCTTTCTACGACCATGACAAAGGCCACGTCTGCTTCGACAAGAAAACCTACAGCTACAGTCGTTACGATATTCGAGACGATGTCGATTACGACACAACAGAAAACAACGACAACGCCTAAAAAATCGCCCCACGAGGGGCGTTTTTTTTATTCTCTCTTTAGTTCCTTAATCCTCGGATATTCTTCAATCAAAACTTTGATACAACCAGCCACCGGGATCGCCACAATCGCTCCCACTAGCCCAGCTACATACATCCCCACCGTAATCGCCGCCAACACAATCAACGGCGAAAGACTCAATGCATCTCCCTGAATCTTCGGCGCGATTCCATTGTTCTCCACCTGCGCATAAACAATGTAGAAAACGAGGAACACCGCCGCCGCCAAAGGATTGCTAAAGAGCAAAATCAGCGTCACTACAGCACAGCCAATCACCTGCCCGAACATCGGGATGAGATAGAAAACCATAGTAATCAACCCCATCGGGAATGCCAAGCTGGAGGAAAATCCAAAAATCAGCGACAACACAAACACCGCGAGTGACGTCACTGCGCCATCAAGCAAGGCCACCGCCACTTGTTTTGAAACATAAGTAGAAATCACCCAGCTCATCCGACTCGTAATTTTCCGAGCTTCCTCAATCATCTCGTTCTTTCTTTTTCCGCTCAACATTTTCCAAAAACGATCAT
>CAYZRN010000003.1:0-13036 GCA_964480855.1 uncultured Candidatus Saccharibacteria bacterium
GGTGGCGGCCCTGGCATCAAGGAAGCCGCCAACCGTGGCGCTTTCGAATACGGCGGTCGCTCCATCGGCCTAAACATCACTTTGAAACACGAGAAACACCCAAACCCTTACCTCACCGACATGCTCAAATTCGAATATTTCTTCGCCCGCAAAGTCATGCTCGCCATGAGCGCAAAAGTCTACGTTTTCTTCCCGGGCGGTTTCGGCACCATGGACGAACTCTCCGAAATCCTCATTCTCATGCAAGAAGAAAAAATGCCCAAAATGCCCGTCTTTCTCTTCGGCAAAACCTTCTGGAAACAACTCGACAAATTCTACACCTCAAAAATGCTCACTCTCGGTCTCATCAACAAACCCGACCAAAAAATCTACAAAATCACCGACGACATCACCGAAATCGTCCGCGCCGCCAACAAAATTGGTCACCCGAAAATCAAAACCAACTACTACGACGGTTTCAACCACGCCACTACTCCCCACTCCTCCTAGTTTTATGCTACAATAGTTCCATAAACAGGAATTTTTTATGTTCGATTCAACAGAATACAAAACCGCCATGCAAGCCATCATTGACCGCTTCAAAGACGAAATGAAAAAGGTTCGTACTGGTCGCGCCCACCCCGACATGCTCGCCGGCGTCAAAGTCGAGGCCTATGGCCAATGGATGCCCTTGAACCAAGTCGCCAACATCACCGCTCAAGGCGGCACCATGCTCCTTATCACTCCTTTCGACCCCAGCACCCTCCAAAACATCTCCGCCGCCATCCGCAACGACCAATCTCTCGGCCTCAACCCTTCCGATGATGGTCACGTCGTCCGCGTCCCTATTCCTTCCTTGACCGAGGAACGCCGCCGCGAAATCGTCAAAACCACCAGTGAAAAAGTCGAAGAAGCAAAAGTCCACATCCGCAATGTCCGCGAAGACGCCCGCAAAGAACTAAAATCCGCCGAACTCCCTGAAGACACCAAAAAACGCGCTGAAAAGGAAATCGACGACCTCACTAAAAAATTCAACGACGAAGTTGACGCTGAATTCAAAAACAAAGAAACCGAGATCATGAAGATCTAGGCCTATCTTTCTATTATATCACACCTATGGAAAAAAGTCAAGCCCCCATCAATCATCTCGGGTTTATCGTCGATGGCAACCGCCGTTGGGCCCGTGCCAAAAACCTTCCTACCATCGAAGGTCATCGCCGTGGTCTCAAAAAAGTCGAAAAAATTATCGATGCCGTTGCAAAGCGAAAAATCCCTTTCACGAGCTTCTATCTTTTCTCGACCGAAAACTGGAACAGGGAAGAAAAAGAAGTCACCTATCTCATGAATCTTCTCCGCAAAAATCTTCCTCGTCTGACCGAAAAAATGCAGAAAAACAACTTGAAGTGTCTCATCCTCGGCTCGGATGAACGCGTCGCTCCGGATTTGCTCGCACAACTAAAATCCGCCGAATCCTCAACTGCCTCTTGTACTGGCGGTGCTATCTGTTTCTGTTTTAACTATGGTGGTCACCAAGAAATTGCCGATGCCGCCCAAAAAATTACTCGAGAAAACGGCGATTTTTCTCCCGAAAATTTCACCAAACACCTCTATCACCCCGAAGTTCCGCCTCTCGACCTCATTGTCCGCACCTCTGGTGAAGAACGCATCTCCGGCTTCATGCTCTGGCGCGCTGCCTATGCCGAATTTCTCTTTCTCGAAAAATTCTGGCCCGACATCGAACCCGGCGACCTCGACACAATTCTCGCTGAGTTCAGCTCTCGTTCCCGTCGTTTCGGAAAATAGTCCGTTTCCTTGGGAAAATGAAAATTTTTATGCTATACTAGAGATATGAATATTTTGCTAGGTGTTCTTATTGGACTTTTTTGCTTACTTTTCCTCGTCACCGCCCACGAATTCGGACATTTCATCATGGCACGCAAAAACGGCGTCAAAGTTCTCGAGTTCGGCATTGGTTTCCCCCCGCGAGCAATCGCCTGGGTCAAAACCAGCGACGGAAAATGGCAAAAACTGAAAAAATCCGACTGGAAAAAGCCCCAATCCGGCCTCGTCTTTAGCCTCAACTGGCTACCAATCGGTGGTTTTTGTCAAATGGATGGCGAATCCGACGCCGATGACAGAAAAGGAACTTTCGGCGCCAGTTCTTTCTGGGCCAAAACCAAAATCCTCTTCGGCGGTGTACTGATGAACTGGCTTGTCGCCTTCCTCACCTTCACTATTCTCGCTTGGACTGGCATGCCGATTTTTCTCGACCACCAATTTTCCGTCGAATCCGACCGCACGCTCGACTACACTCCGGTCACCGTCACCTCCGTCGTCGAAAATTCCCCCGCCGCTCGCGCCGGCATCAAGCCCCAAGACCACATCCTGAAAGCCAACGGCGAAGAACTCATTTCTGCCACCGATCTCACCGAATTCAACGCCGCCCACGCTGGTGAAACCGTCACTTTCGAAATCCAGCACGCCATCACCGCGATAGATGGAAACTCAGAACCATCCTATTTCTGTAATGAAAACCCCACTGGCTCAGTCAGAATAGTTTCTTATTGCCCCGAAGAAATCGAAATCACTCTAAACGACAAAGACAACGAATGGGGCTACTATCTCGGCGTCACCATGGCTTCCGACACAGTCTACGCCCACTACACTTGGTCCGCTCCGATTGTCGGTCTCGGCACCACCTTACAACTCACCGGCGAAACTTTCCGCGGCGTCGGCGTCACGCTCTGGAATCTTGTTTCCGGCGCCTTCAGCCAACTCAGTTTCGACGGCACCACCCGCGAGGCTGGCCGCGCCGCCATCTCTACTGCTGGCGACAGCGTCACTGGTCCAGTCGGCATCATCGGCGTCATCTTCCCAGCTTTCGCCAAAACCGGCTTCAACAACATCGCCTTCCTCTTTGCCCTCATTTCCGTCTCACTCGCCTGTATGAATGTTCTTCCTGTTCCTGCTCTTGATGGCGGCCGTTGGCTCATGATTGCCATTGCTCGCCTTCGCCACAAACGCCTCACCAAAGAAACCGAAGAAAAAATCGTTTCTCGCGCCCTGATTGTCCTTCTCGGTCTCATGGTTCTCATCACCATCCTCGACATCACGAGGTTCTTCTGATGAAATTTTTGCGCCCCGCTCTAAAAATTCTCGCTCTACTCATTTGGACCATCATCGCCGTCTTCCTCCCCCAATTCTTCTTCTCGTTCCTCTTTAGCCTCTTTCTCGATTCTTCTTCTGCCTCGCCGCTCCTCACTGCCATCTACTCCGCTCTCACCTACTCCACTTCTCTAGCGCTCCTTATTTTCGTCCCGTGGCGTTTTTTCAAAAAATGGCGCACCTCGCGCGAAGAGCTTGGCCTCACCGGCCTACCAACTTTCGTCGATCTCGGCCTTGCCCCCATCGGCTTCGCCGCCTACTATCTCCTCGCCATGCTCCTCACCTCACTTTTTGAACTTTTTCCTTGGTTCAACCTCACCGAGCCCCAAGACGTCGGTTTTGACTATCTTTTTTCTACCACCGAGCGTGTCATCGCTTTTGTCGCCCTCGTTCTCATCGCCCCTGTCGCTGAAGAACTAATCTTTCGCGGCTGGCTCTACGGCAAACTTCGTGCCAAACTGCCCAAAAAACTCTCCGTTTTTCTCTCCATCCTGCTTGTCTCGCTCCTTTTTGCCTTTTTGCACGGTCAATGGAACGTCGGCATCAACGTCTTCGCTATGAGCGTCGTCCTCTGCCTCATGCGCGAAATCACCGGCACGATTTATTCCGGCATCGCCCTCCATATCCTGAAAAACGGCCTTGCTTTCTTCTTGGTTTATATTTTAAACGTTTCATGATATAATTTTCCTCATGAAATTTTCTCAAACTTTTCTCAAAACTCTTCGCGACGCCCCAAAAGACGAAACCGCAAAAAGCGCCCAACTTTTGACTCGCGCCGGCTATGTCTACAAAGAAATGGCTGGGGTTTATGATTATCTGCCTCTTGGCCTCAAAGTTCTTGAGAACATCAAATCCATCATCCGTGACGAACTCAACAAAATCGGCTGCGAAGAAGTTTCTCTCAGCTTACTCCAAAACCCCGAACTTTGGCAAAAAACCAACCGCTGGAGCGACCAAGAAGTTGACATTTGGTTCAAAACCGCCCTTGCCGCTGGCGGCGAACTCGGTCTTGCCCCTACCCACGAAGAACCCATCACCAACCTCCTAAAAACCTATCTAAAAAGCTACAAAGATCTCCCGGTTTATGTCTACCAAATCCAAACCAAATTCCGCAACGAGCTTCGCGCCAAATCCGGCATCCTTCGCGGCCGCGAATTTATCATGAAAGATCTCTATAGTTTCAACCGTACCGAAGCCGAACTCGACGATTTTTACCAAAAAGTCGAAACCGCCTACACAAAAATCTACGACCGTCTCGGCATCGGTCACGACACTTTCGAGACTTTCGCTTCTGGCGGCATTTTCGCCAAATACTCTCACGAATTCCAAACCCTCACCGACGTTGGGGAAGATACCGTCTGGCTCAACCAAGATAAGTCCCTCTCCTTCAACAACGAAGTTTTCACCGACGAAATCCTCGCTGAATTTGGTGTTCAAAAATCCGACTTCACTCCTTACCGCGCCTGCGAAGTTGGCAACATTTTCAAATTGAAATACAAATACTCCGCTCCACTCGACCTCAGCTACGTCGACCAAGACAACCAAAAACAAACCGTCTACATGGGCTGCTACGGTATCGGCGTCTCTCGCGTCATGGGCGTCATCGCTGAAAAATTCGCCGACGAAAAAGGTCTCCTCTGGCCTAAAAATATCGCCCCATTCAAATACTACCTCATCGGCCTCGGTGCAGAAGGCGAGAAAAAGGCCGCCGAGCTCTACGCCGGTCACGAAAACGACATTCTCTTCGACGACCGCGAAAAAGTCCGCTTTGGCGAAAAAATGGGTGACTTCGAACTCCTTGGCATACCTTATTGTGTCGTCGTTTCCGACAAAACCCTCGCCGAGGGGAAAGTAGAGTTGACAAACCGCGCCACTGGCGAGAAGTCGCTCTTGACTCTTGCTGATTTTACTGCTAAACTCTAGCAGTATTTATAAGAAAAAAGGTCTATCCTTCCATTATATCACAGAAAGGTGTTTTTGTCAATGAAAAAATCCATTACCCTAACCAAAGCCGGCAAAGCCGCCCTCGAATCTGAACTTGAAGAACTCATCAAAAATCGCCCTCTCATCACTGAAAAAATCGCCACCGCCCGCGAATTTGGCGATTTGAAAGAGAACGAAGAATATTCCTCCGCCCGCAACGAACAAAAAATCGCCGAAACTCGCATCCTCGAAATCGAAGAAATCCTCAAAAACGCCAAAATCCTCGCTACCACCGGGCACGACAAAGCCACCCTCGGCTCCACCGTCGTCGTCGAAGTGAAAGGGGAACAGTTCACTTATTCTCTCGTCAGCCCCGTCGAAGCCAACCCGCTCGAAGGCAAAATCTCCAACGAATCCCCTGTCGGCAAAGCCATTTTCGGGCGCAAAGCCGGCGAAGAATATTCTCTCCCCAACGGCGGAACTGGCAAAATCCTCAAAATTGCATAGAAACACAGATTGTTGTATAATTGACCCATGGTTCAATTAAGCGATTACCGCAACGAGCGGCTCAAAAAACTAGACGAAATCAAATCTCGCGGCATCGACCCCTATCCCGCCAAATCTTTCCGCGACACCAAAATCGGCGACATCCTCGATAATTTCGAAAATTACCAAGGCAAAACCGTTACCATCGCCGGCCGCATTACCGCCATTCGCTCTTTTGGCAAACTCGCCTTCATCAAAATCCGCGACTTCTTCGGCGAAGTCCAAATCTTCATGAAACTCGAGGGCGAAACTCCCGCTGATCTTTTCGGCGTCAAAGACATCAAACTCCTTGACGTCGGTGACTTCATCGAGGCCAAAGGTACCATCGAGAAATCCCAAACTGGCGAAATCTCCATTTTTTCTAACGCCATCCGCTTGCTAACCAAAACCTTGCGCCCTCTCCCTGGCCGCGACGGTTTTTCCAACAAAGAAGAACGCTATCGTCGTCGCTATGTCGACATGAACGTCAACCCCGAGGTCAAAGCTCGCCTCATTCGCCGCTCGAAATTCTGGCAAGCTACTCGCGATTTTATGAACGCCCACGGTTTTATCGAAATCAACACCCCCGTCCTCGAGCATACCACTGGTGGTGCCGATGCTACACCTTTCACGACCCACATGGACGCCCTTGATGAAGATTTTTATCTCCGTATCTCCCAAGAACTTCCTCTGAAACGCCTCCTTGGCGGTGGCCTCGAAAAAGTCTACGACATCGGCCCCCGCTTCCGCAACGAAGGAGTTGACGACGAGCATCTCCCCGAACATATCGCTTTCGAGTCCTACGCTGCTTTCGAAGACTACGAAGACGGTATGAATTTCTACGAAGAAATGATTAAATACGTCTGCAAAGAAACTTGGGGAACTCTCCAGTTCAATGTTGGCGGATTCGAAATCAACCTCGACCAAAAATGGCCCCGCATCAAATACGCCGACCTCCTCAAAGAAAAATTCAACGTCGACGTTTTCAACCCTGACCGTGACCAACTCCTCAAAATCCTCGCCGAAAATGGTGTCAAACCCAACCCCGAAAAAACCACCAACCACCTCATCGACGACGTCTGGAAACTCATCCGAAAAACCTCTACCGGACCTTTCTGGCTCGTTGAAGAACCGCTTTCTCTCAGCCCTCTCGCCAAAATCGTCCCCGAACGTCCCCTCGTCACCGAGCGCTTTCACCCCGTCATCGCCGGCACCGAAATGGGCAACGGCTACTCTGAGCTCAACGACCCTCTCGACCAGCTCGCCCGCTTCAAAGAACAACAAGCCGCTCGCGACGCAGGCGATTCCGAGGCCCAAATGCTCGACATGGATTTCGTCGAAATGCTCGAATACGGCATGCCTCCTGCCTGTGGCTGGGGCAACAGCGAACGCAACTTCTGGCTTCTTGAAGGCGTTTCTGGCCGCGAAGCCGTCCCGTTCCCAATCATCCGCTCCAAAGACCCAGAATAACCATCTACAATTTTTCCTTTTTGCGTTATAATAAAACCATGAGCAACAAGGTAATGATTGTGGGAACTGGCAATGTTGGTGCATCCATTGCATTCTCCCTAATTAACCAACGCACCGCCATCAACGAAATCATTCTCACCGACATCAACGCCGCCGACGCCGAGGGCGAAGTCATGGATCTTTGCGATGCGCTCTCCGTTGCGCCGTCCTTCAGCAAAATCCGCGCCGGCACCTACGCCGATGCCAAGTCCTGCGACGTCATCGTCATCACCGCCGGCGTCCCCCAAAAACCTGGCGAAACCCGCATGGATCTTTTAAAAAACAACTCAAAAGTCATCAAATCCATGGTCGAAGAAATCATGCAATCTGGTTTTGACGGCATTTTTCTCGTCGTTTCCAACCCGATGGACGTCCTCACCTATCTCGTCTGGAAATACTCCGGCCTCCCCCAAAATCGCGTTATCGGCTCCGGTACCGTTCTCGACTCCGCTCGCCTCCGCACCAAAATCGCCTCTTTTCTCAACCTTCATCCGAAATCCGTCCACGCCTACCAAATCGGTGAGCACGGCGATACCGAATTTGCCGTCTGGTCTTCTGCCGATGCTGGCGGTGAGCCCATCATCTCCATGATTTCCGAACCCAACCGCACGAAAATCGAGTCCGACGTTCGCAACGAGGCCTACGAAATCATCAACCGCAAAGGCGCCACCTACTATGGCATCGGCGTCTGCGTCGTTCACATCCTCAACACCATCTTCAACGACGAACATCGCATCCTTTCCGTCTCGACCTACGACGACAACAACGACGTCTTCTACGGCTTCCCGTCCGTCATCGGTCGCCGCGGTGTTTATCGTCGCCTAAACCTCACTCTCTCGGAAAAGGAGGGCATCAGCCTCCAAAAATCCATCAACGCGCTAAAAACCGCTATCAAATCCGTCAAATGAAGAAAAAGACCCTAAAGTTCCATTATATCACACTCGCTTTAATTTGTCAAGCTCTAGCACTTTGTTTCTCTTTCTCCACCCCTGTTTCTGCCCTCGATGTCGAAAACTTCTATTTTGACTCTTTCAACGCCGATTATTATCTCTCAAAAGATGAATCCGGCGTCAGCCATCTCAAAGTCATCGAAACCCTCACCGCCATCTTCCCCAGCTACCGCCAAAACAAGGGCATCGTCCGTCTCATTCCTTTCACCAACCAAAACGGCGAAAACATCACCCTCGAAAAACTCAATTCGTCCAACCTCGTCGTCCTCCGCAACGGCGAAAAAGAGCCAATTTGGGATATCGAAAAATTCGACAACTATTTCGAAGTCTCCACCGGCACCGACGATTATCTCACCGGCCGCCAGACTTATACTTTCATCTACGAATTTGAAAAAGTCGTCACTGCTTTCGAAGACGACTCCCAAGCTTGGCAAGAACTCTATTGGGACACCAACGGCACTGGCTGGCACCAACAGTTCAACTCTCTCACCGCCACCATCCACTTTTCCGGCAATCTCGCCGAATCTTGGACCGGCAACGCGTGGTGTTATGTTGGCGCCTATGGTAGCTCCAACCAATCTCGCTGCGAAATCGAAAAGTCCGAAAACACCATCAAATTCTCCACTTCTCGACTATCTCCGGGCGAAAACCTCACTTTCGATCTCGAATTTCTCGAAAACACCTTCGTCATCCCCGCCAAGCCAAAGAGCTATCTCCTCATCATTCTCCTCGCCCTCGAAATCGCCCTCGCCAGCCTATTTATCTTCCTCCGCCTCCGCGCCAAAAGCAAACTAAAACCCCTCTCGAATCTCTACAAATCCACTTTCGTCGCTCCTGAATATTGCCCACCGAAGGATCTCCCCATCGCCGCTGCTCCACTCGTCAGCATTAAAAAACTCCCCGGCTCGTCGAAGGTCGCCACCCTCATCGACCTCGCCGTCAAGAAAAAGATTCAACTCAAAAAGCTCGACGAAAAACACGCTAAAAAATGGCAAATCAAACTTCTCGACCTTACCTCTCTTTCCGAACAAGAAAAAATCGTCCTAAAAATCCTCAACGGCGGGGAAGAACTCTCCCTCGAAAAAGAAATCGAAGTAAAAACCCAAAAATATTCCCCAAAAATCTCTTCTCTCTCGGAAAAATTCACCACTCTCACCGAGTCCACCCTCGTCAGCCAAGGCCACCTCTTGAAAAAGTCCCAGGCCTCTAGCTTGAGTCTGATTTTCTTCTGTCTCGTCTGGTTCTTCGGCTTCGCCTTTCTCGCCGCCTTCCTAGACGACGAATCCACCCTCTTCCTCGCCAAAGACGTCGTCGGCGCAACCTGGGCACCTCCTCTCATCGTCCTCGTCTGGCTCGCCACTATTTTCATCGTCATCATTATCGAGAAAAGCATCTCCAAATTCAACCAAAAAACCGAAAGTTCCATCAAACTCGCCTGCTATCTTGAGGGGCTCGAACTCTACATCAAAATGGCTGAAGCCGATCGCCTCAAATTCCTCCAAAGCGTCGACGGAGTCGATGTTTCCCACCAAGGCATCGTCAATCTCTACGAAAAACTCCTACCCTACGCTATTCTCTTCAAACAAGAAACCAGCTGGCTCAAAAACCTCCAAAAATATTACGATTTCGACGATGTCGCCTCTCCAGCTTGGTACTACGGCACGGCCTTCGTCGCTTCCGACCTTAGCAGTTTCAACCGTTTCGCCAGCTCCAGTATCTCATCCGGCTCCATCAATCCTGCCTCTTCCTCCAGCGGCTCTGGCGGCGGCGGAGGTGGTTTTTCCGGCGGAGGTGGTGGCGGCGGAGGTGGTGGCGGCCGCTAAACCCTTTTCTTTTCATTTTGTTTATGCTACAATGAAATCATCTATGGTCGGTAAAAATCTTTCTTTTTCGTTAAAAAAGGTTTTCTTGGCGCTATTTTCCGTCGTTTTTTCGCTTCTCCCCCTGGAATCGACCTTCGCCGCCGCCCATTCTCTCAGCCTCTCTTGTCCAACTTCCGTCGCCGCCACCCAATCCGTTTCCTGCACCATCACCGGCTACTCTTCCGACTCAATTTCCTCCATTTCTTCCCAATTTTCCGTCAACAACTTAGAAATCTCCAGCTTCACCGCCACTTCACCTTGGAGTGGTAGCATCTCCGGCAACCAGCTCACCATCTCCGCCCAAAGCGGCCAGTCCGGCAACCTCACCATCGGCACAATCTCCTTCGTCGCCTCCAACTTCTCCGGCGCCAACGCTTCAGTTTCCCTTGGCAACGCTTTCTTCGGCAACGGCAATTACACTCGTTTTAGTGTCGGCGATGCTTCCGCTTCTATCTCCATCACCGCCGCCCCTGTCTCCCCCTCTGGCGACACTGTCGTCCCGTCCGACGACCAAGAACCTTCCGAAGACGAAGAATCCGAAGATTCCGAATCAGTCGGCGCGGACGCCACTGCCCTCAAATCCCTCAAAATCGCCGGCTATACCCTCGATTTCACCCAAAACCAATACACCTACACCCTCCAAACCAAGGGCGAATCCTCTCTTGCCATCACCGCCGTTCCTTTCGACGAAACCGCCACTGTCACCATCAGCAACAACAACGACCTAAAAGACGGCAGCATCATCAAAATCACCGTCGAAAACACTACCTCAAAAAGCATCTACCGCATCAAAATCGTCACTTCTGCCCCCGCTTCCGAGTCCACCGCCGAGAAAACTCCCGAGTCCACCAGCCCCGACACCACCACGATCATCATCCTCGTCTGCATCGCAATCCTCATCATCATCACCATTGTTCTTGCCTTCTTCCTCTTGCGCAAGAAAAAGCCCAAAAAATCCCCTCTTTCCGCCCCAGTTTCCACTTCATCCGTCCGCCAACCCAAAAACCCCTTCATTTCTCATACTAACCCCCAACTCCCCCCTGTAAAACCTGAAGGGAGCGCCTATGGTTTTTCCGAAAAACCTGTGGAAAACTCCGTCGAATCTACGCCAAAACCCCTTTCCCAGCCCGCTTCGCCAACTCCATCCACCCCGCCAGAAACAGCTCAACCTACCCCTCCGTCCCCGAATCCTTTCCTCGCCGCCCCGCCGAAACCAACCATCCCGCCCAATCCTTTCCTCACTCCAGCCCCCACTCAGCCCCAAACCACAGCCACGCCAACCACCTCAGCTCCGCCAGTTCCTCCAGGTTCGAACCGCCCAATCTCTCTCGACGACATCCCCTTCAACCAGCCTTCAGCTTCTCCCGACACCCAAAAACCCACAACCCCAATTATCTTTGAAAGCTAACTCGCAAAACATGCTATAATAATATCACCATGTTAGATATTAATTTCATCCGCAACCATCTCGATGACGTCAAACACGCCACCAAAGAAAAAGGCTACAAAGTTGACATCGATCACTTGCTCGAGCTCGACGACGAACGCAAAAACCTCTTGAAAAAAGTCGAATCTCTTCGCAGTACTCGCAACGAAATTTCCGCCAAAATGAAAAACGGCAAACCCGATGCCGCCCTTATCGAGCAGGGAAAAACCATCAAAACCGAACTTTCCACCCTCGAACAAACTCTTTCTGAGCTCGAATCGTCAATCCTCTCTCTCCAAAAAACCGTCCCCAACATCATCTTGAGCGACGTTCCTCTCGGTCCAGAAGAAAATTCCGTCGAAGTCAAAGTTTGGGGAGAAAAACGCAACCAAGAAGATTCTGTTGACCATCTCGACTACGCTGTTTCTCGCGGCTGGGTCGATTTTGAACGCGGCGCCAAAGTTGCCGGCGCAAAGTTCTACTACCTAAAAGACGAACTCGCGCTTCTAGAACAAGCCCTCATCCAATACGGTATCCAAAAAGTCGTAGACAAGGGTTTCCACTTCATGAATGTCCCCGACCTCGTTTCCTCGAAAATTCTCGAAGGCTGCGGTTTTAACCCCCGTTCTTCCGAACAGTCCGATGAATATTTTGTCGAAGGAGAAGACCTCGCCCTCATCGCTACCGCCGAGATGCCTCTCACCGGCTATCACATGAACGAAATCATCTACGAAAAAGATTTGCCTCTCTGCTACGCTGGTCTTTCCGCCTGTTTCCGCAAAGAAGCCGGCACCTACGGCAAACACACTCGCGGCCTCTTCCGCGTCCACCAATTCAACAAACTCGAAATGTACGTCTTCTGTCTCCCCGAGAAGTCCGAAGCTATGCACGAAGAAATTCGCGCCATAGAAGAGGAAATTTGGCAAGAACTCGGTATCCCTTATCACATCATCAACATCGCCGCTGGCGATCTCGGTGCTCCTGCCGCCAAAAAATACGATATTGAATTTTGGTCTCCCGTCGACCAAAAATACCGCGAAATCACTTCTTGTTCCAACTGCACCGATTTCCAAGCTCGCAGTCTCAACATTCGCGTCCGTCGAGAAGATGGTTCCGTCGAAACCTTGCACACCTTAAACGGCACCGCCATCTCCCTTGCCCGCACCATCGTCGCCTTCATCGAAAATTATGCCGAAAAAGACGGAAAACTAAAAATTCCAGCTGTTCTACGTCCATATCTAAACAATAAAGAGGAGATCTAATGATAAACAAAATTGAAGTTACTGGTAGTAACTATAAAATCGGGGAAGGCTTCCAAAAATACGCCGAGAAACGCATCGGCAAACTCGACCGCTATCTCCCTCGCGGCAACAAAAAAGACGTCGTCGCCAAAATCGTCGTCGCCGAAGTCAATCGTGACCACGGCAACAAATACGAAATTTCCGTTGCTATGGAAATCCCAGGCGGCAAAGTTATCGCCGCCAAAGACGAATGCTCCAACATTTTCGCCGGCATCGACATCATCGAGGCCAAGTTAGTCGGCCAAATTCGCCGTTTCAAACTCGAATCAACCCCTCATCTTCGACGCAAAAGTCTCAAAAACTTATTCATCAAGAGAGGATAATATGCTAAACTAAGCCTCACCTGGCGCATGCCGCCCGGCGGCGCGTACTAGCCGCGGCGTCCGGGGTCGTAGC
>CAYZRN010000003.1:13046-14278 GCA_964480855.1 uncultured Candidatus Saccharibacteria bacterium
ACTTATTCATCAAGAGAGGATAATATGCTACACGAAGGGGGATAATATTTTCCGTGTGGAGGAGTGTCTGTTTATGGCAGAAAAAGTTAAAAAAACGAAAAAAGAGAAGAAACCGACCGACAAATTAGCTGACAAAACCGCTTTGACCAAATTTCTCCAAGGCGTGTTTGGTGATGCTCAGAAAAAAGTCTTGCGTCGCATGTACAAAAAGGTCCTCGAGATTAATAAGCTCGAGCCAAAATACCAAAAAATGTCCGACGACGAGCTAAAAAACCAACCTTCCATCCTGAAAGACAAACTCGATAAAAAGTCCAACCTCGACGCCATCTTGCCCGACGCTTTTGCGCTCGTCCGCGAAGCCACAAACCGTATCCTTGGCATGCGCCACTATGACGTCCAGATGATTGGTGGTATTACTCTCCACGAAGGCAAAGTTGCCGAAATGAAAACCGGCGAAGGCAAAACTCTCGTCGCTCTTCTCCCCGCTTATCTCAACGCCCTCACCGGCAAAGGTGTTCATGTCGTCACCGTCAACGACTACCTCGCCCAACGCGACGCCGGCTGGAATGGCCCAGTCTACGATTTCCTCGGGCTCTCCGTTGCCGTCATTATCAACAACGCTTCCTTCATCTACGACAAAGAATACGAAAACGAAGAGCACGACGACAATCGTTTCCGCCATCTAAAACCCTGTACCAGAAAAGAAGCCTACGCCGCCGATGTCACCTACGGCACCAACAACGAATTCGGTTTCGACTATCTTCGCGACAACATGACCTCAGAAGTCAAATATCTTCGCCAACGCGAACTCAACTTCGCCATCGTCGACGAAGTCGACTCAATTCTCATCGACGAAGCCCGCACCCCGCTGATTATCTCCGCCCCAGCCGGCGACAACCCAGACGCCTATTATCAATTCGCCAAAATCGCTTCTCGTCTCACCTCTGAAGATTACGTTCTCGACGAAAAGCATCGCAGCGTCACACTTTCCGACAAAGGTGTTGAAAAAGTCCAAAATCTCCTCGGCGTCGAATCTCTCTATTCCACCAAAAACACTCCACTCATCTACCACATGGAGCAAGCTCTCCGTGCCGAAGTTATTTTCAAACGCGACAAAGATTACGTCGTCACCAACAGCGGCGAAGTCATTATCGTCGACGAACATACCGGCCGTTTGATGCAAGGCCGCCGCTACAACGAAGGTCTCCACCAAGCCATCGAGGCCAAAGAAG
>CAYZRN010000004.1:0-13240 GCA_964480855.1 uncultured Candidatus Saccharibacteria bacterium
GTGCTCGGGTCAGGGGGGCACCACCCTGGTGGCTTCTACGGGGGCAGGCCTTTCCGTCGAGGTCGATGGGGCCGATGAACATTTCGTAGGTGCGAAGCGTGTCGGCACCGTAGCCGTCGTTGATGACGTCGAGCGGATCGATGACGTTGCCCTTTGACTTGCTCATTTTTTTGCCGTCGGGAGCGTTGATGTAGCCGTGATAGATGAGTTTTTTGATTGGCTCGCGGAAAGGCAAGAAGCCTTCGTCGGCGAAGAATTTACACCAGAAGCGGACGTAGAGTAAGTGGGCGACAGCGTGGTCGGCGCCGACGTAGATGTCGGTCGGAGCCCAATATTCGATGGATTTTTTGTCCCAGGCGTGATTTTTGTCGCGGGGCGAGACATAGCGCCAGAGATACCAAGAGGAGCAGGCATAGCCGTCGAGAGTGTCGGTTTCGCGGGTCATTTCCTCGCCGTCGATTTCGACTTTGAGCCAATCTTTGGCCTTGGCGAGGGCGGAACGACCAGAATCGTCGGGGCGGTAATCGTCGACTTCGGGGATGAGAACGGGGAGTTGGTCCTCTGGGATGGGGTGCGGGTTGCCGTTTTTGTCGTAGGCGATAGGGATGGGGCAGCCCCAGTAGCGTTGGCGAGAGATGAGCCAGTCGCGCATTTTGTAGGTGGTGCGTTTTTTGCCGATGCCTTGGCTTTCGAGCCAGGCGACGATTCCCTCTCGGGCGTCAGCGGTGTTGATGCCGTTGAACTGGTCGGAGTTGATGAGGGCGCCTTCGCCGTGGTAGCAAATCGAATCGTCCTCGATGTCGGCGGGTTTTTCGATGACTTTTTTGACTTCGAGGTTGAATTTTTGGGCAAATTCAAAATCGCGTTCGTCGTGGGCGGGGACAGCCATGATGGCGCCTTCGCCGTAGCCCATGAGGACGTAGTCGGAGACCCAGATGGGGATTTTTGCGCCGGTGGCGGGGTTGATGGCGTAGGAGCCGGTGAAAACGCCGGTTTTTTCTTTGTTTTCTTGGCGTTCGATTTCGGATTTTTTGATAGCGGTTCTGACGTAATCTTCGACGGCGGATTTGGTGTCGGGGGTGATGAGAGATTTCAGAGCGGGATGTTCAGGGGCGAGAACGAGGAAAGTGGCGCCAAAGAGGGTGTCGGGACGAGTGGTGAAAACTTTGATTTCGACGTCGTCGCGGGGTGCGGTTTCTGAGGCGGTAAAGCCAGCTACTTTAAAATCAATTTCTGCGCCTACTGAGCGGCCAATCCAGTTTTTTTGCATGGTTTTGATTTTTTCGGGCCAGTCGAGAGAATCGATTTCGTCGAGAAGTTCATCGGCGTAGGCGGTGATTTTGAAGAACCATTGTTTCATTTTTTTCTTTTCGACTTCGTGGCCGCAGCGCCAGCATTTGCCGTTTTCGACTTGCTCGTTGGCGAGGACGGTTTTGTCGACTGGGCACCACCATTGGTAGGACTCTTTTTGGTAGGCGAGACCTTTTTTATAGAGCTGGAGGAAACACCATTGGGTCCATTTGTAGTATTCTGGGTCACTGGTGTTGATTTCGCGGGACCAATCTATGGCGTAGCCGAGACGTTTGGCTTGTTTGCGGAAATTGTCGATGTTGGTTTTGGTGGCAGATTGGGGAGAGACACCGGTTTTGATGGCGTAATTTTCGGCGGGGAGGCCAAAAGTGTCGTAGCCGAAAGGACGCAGGACGTTGCATTTTTGTTGCATGTAAAAACGAGTGAGGACGTCGACGATGGTGAAATTGCGGACGTGACCGACGTGGAGACCGGCGCCGGAAGGATAGGGGAACATTTCGGCAAGGTAGACTTTTTGGCGATTGTCGTCTTTTAGCTCGGCGCGAAAAGGTTCTTCTTTTTCCCATTTGGCTTGCCATTTTTGTTCGATTTTTAGTGGGTCGTATCTGTCCATAATTTGCCTTTCAATTCATTTTATTATAACATATCTTCATGGAAATTATAGTGGTATTAGATAATATTCGCTCGACGTATAATGTCGGGGCGATTCTCAGGACTTGTGAGGGGCTGGGAATTGCCAAGGTGGTTTTAGCAGGCTATACGCCGCGAGTGCATGACAAAAATCTTTTGCCACATCTGAGAGAGAAATTGGATAAGGAAATTCACAAAACTGCGTTGGGGGCGGAGGAAATGGTAAAAATTTATTCATCTGGTGATATATTTTCTGATATTTTGGAATTGAAAAAGAAGGGATATTCGGTGGTTGGGTTGGAGAATAACATAGAGGACGAAAGACTGTTTTCTCTTGGTACAACAGAGCTAAGGAAGAAAATCGGCGAGAAAATTGTGGTGATTCTCGGGGAGGAAGTAAAGGGGATAAAACGTGAGTTATTCGAATTAATTGATGTTTTTGCCGAGATTCCAATGAAGGGGCAAAAAGAGTCGTTTAATGTTTCGGTGGCGGCAGGGATTGCTCTTTTTGAACTCTCGAAAGACTAGACGTTGGCGATGGCGGTGTAGACGATGCTGTTGTAGTAGTCGCCAGCTGGGATGGTGTTGTTGACGTAGGCGCCGTAGAAAACGGTGGTGGAACTGTTGGCTGCAGTGGCGGCGGTAGTTTTCTTGACGATGGCTTCGTTGCCAGAAGTTGGGACGGCGGCCCAGTTGGTGGAGTTGACTTCGGCTTGGGTGGCAGTGATGTCGACGGCGAAGCCCCAATGGTTGAGCTCGAGGGATTTTCTGGAGGTAGTGGTGCCGCTGGTGGGGGCGATGTAGCCTCTGGTGGCGTCATCGTTGTAGTTGAGGGTGTTGGAAGCACCGGAAGTGGAGAGATAGAGGGTGTAGCCGCGAGTGGTGGCGGTGGTGATGGTGACGGTTTCGCTACCGGTGGCCATGGCGGCGATTGAGGAGATGGACTTGGTGATGTTTAGGGTGTTGGTGCCGTTTTGGGAGGAGCCGGTGGAGATGGCTAGACCTTCGCCTTCGAGGGCGGAAGCGGAATTTTCAAAGGAGATGAAGTTGGGGGCGATGATGCTAGCGCTGAGGAAGGCAAAAATGAAGGAACCGGCAAAAATACTAAGACGAAGCAGGGTTTGCTTTGGGTCGTGGATACGAAAACCTTTGCTCAGGCTGGATTTTTTGGCATGGCGACGGCGAAAGAGGGCAACAAAAAGGACGGAGAGAGCACAAATTGCGCCACCAATGGCAAAAGGCGTGGCGGAATTCGAGTCGGTCGAGGTGAAGAAACCGGTGTCTGGGGTGGTGCTGGTGGTGGAGGAGCTGGAGGAAGGAGTGGTGCTGGGCATAGAGTTCGGGTCGGCGCCCTGACCGGTGAGAGTAAGTTGAATTTTTGTTGCGGGAGCAGAAGATTGCGTTGCCATATTTTTGCCTTTTTGTTTTTATGTTGACCTAATTTATTCTATTATAGCGCAAGCGCGATAAAAAGTCAAGATTATTTTAGTTTGACGTTGTTTTCGCCGAGGAGAGATTTTAGACAGTCGACGAGCTCGGTGCTGGCGTCAACGCGGAAAGGAAGACGAAGAGGGTGTTTTTCGTCGTTTTCGGCTAGAACAAGGATGATTTCCTGGAAACCTTTGTTGGCGTCGCAAAGTTGTTTGATTTTGGTGAGTTTATATTCGTCAGAAGGGTCTTCTAGGAGGAGATAGAGGCGCTCGTTGCGATGGTCGGTTGGAGGAGCGGTGGGGATGCGGGTTGGTTCGGGCATAGGTGCAGGGGCGGATTTTGAGACGCCGGCGGAGGCGGTTTTGCGATAGCGGCGATTGGGGGTCTGGACGGTGACTGGCGGCGCGAGTTTGAGACCAGTAGGCTGATAGTTTTCGAGGGTTTTGTCGGAAATTGTTTCGATGGCTTCGGCGATGATTTTGACATCTGGGACTTGGTTGCCGTCTTTGTCGGTGGAGTTGATGCGGCCGGCGACTTTGATGATGTTGTCGACGACGAGTTTGTCGCTGTTGGCTTCGAGGACGGACGGGAAGATGATGAGCTCGGCGTGGTCGGTTTTGCTTTCGATTTTGACGAAGGCCATTTTGGTGTTTGATTTGGTGAGAATGGTGCGAATGCTAGTGATGATGCCACCGATGATGATGGCTTTGTTGTTGTTTTCGTGGGAAATGAGAGAATAGGGGTGAGTTTGTTCTTCGAAGAAGATGTCGTATTTGTCGAGGGGGTGGGCGGAGATGTAGAGTCCCATGAGTTCGCGTTCCCAGAGCAGTTGTTCCTTTTGGGAATGTTGGGTGGGGGCAGGTTTAATTTCGATTTCTGGGACAGCACCGGCGTCGCCAAAAGCGCCGAAGAGGTCGGTTTGGCCGGAATTGAGGTCTTTTTGGCATTTGGCGCCATAGGCTTGGATTGACTCTAGATTGAAGAGAAGATCGGAGCGAGAGTAGCCGAAGCTGTCAAAAGCACCGGTTTTGATGGCGGCCTCCCAAGATTTTTTGTTGAATTTGCGGCTGTCGATGCGTTTGGCGAAGTCGCAGACGGATGTGAAGGGGCCGTTTTTGTCGCGCTCGGGGATAACGATGTCTTCGATGAGGGATTTACCCATGTTTTTGACGCCAGAAAGGCCGAAGCGGATGGTGTTTTTGCCGCCAACGATACCGAAATCGCCATAGGATTGGTTGATGTCTGGGCCGAGCACGTTTAGCCCCATGCGTTTACACTCGGTGATTTCGATGGCGAGGCGGTCAGTCCAGCGCATGTCGGCGGTCATGAGGGCGGCCATGTAGGCGTCAGGATAGTGAGCTTTAAGATAGGCGGTCCAATAGGCAACGAGGCCATAACACGCGGCGTGGGACTTGTTGAAGCAGTAGTTGGCGAAATCGAGAAGTTGGTTCCAGAAAGTTTCGGCAACTTCTTTGGTGGCGCCGCCGATTTTGATTGCGCCGTCGATGAATTGGGGCTTCACCTTGTTCATGAGGTCGATTTTCTTCTTGCCGACGGCCTTTCGGAGAGTATCAGCTTGGCCGCCAGTAAAACCACACCATTCCTTGGAAATCTGCATGAACTGCTCTTGGTAAATCATGATGCCATAGGTGTTTTTCAGGGAGTTTTCGAGACCGGGGTGGAGATAGGTGATGGGTTCTTCGCCGTGTTTGCGTTTGATGAAGGATTCGATGAACTGCATCGGGCCGGGGCGGTAGAGGGCGACCATAGCGATGATATCCTCGAAAGAAGTGGCTTTGAGGTCTTTGAGGTAACGTTTCATGCCGGCGGATTCAAGTTGGAAGACGCCGGTGGTTTCGGCTTTTTGGAAGAGTTCGTAGGTCTTTTGGTCGTCCAGAGGCACAGAATACATGTCGATGTTGTTGTGGTAGACTTTGCGAATCATGCGAAGGGCGTTGTTGATGACGCTAAGGTTGGAGAGGCCGAGGAAGTCCATCTTTAGGAGGCCGAGCTCTTCGACGATGCCCATGGGGAATTGGGTGGCGATGGGGCCTTTGGCGGAAACTTCGAGAGGAAGGAATTTGACGAGGTCGTCGGGGGCAATAACGACGCCGCAGGCGTGGACGCCGTGGTTTCTGATAGTGCCTTCGAGACGGGAGGCGAAGTCGAGAACTTCTTTGGCGATAGGGTTGGTTTCGTACTCGTTTTTGAGGTCGGGGACGTCGCGGATAGCGTCGGGGAGATGAACATGGTGGCCCATGACGGGGTCGGGGACCATTTTGGCGATGCGGTCGGCTTCGTTATAGGGGACTTCGAGGACGCGGGCGACATCGCGAACGGCGTTTTTTGCCATCATTTTACCGAAAGTGGTGATGTTGCTGACGCGGTCTTTGCCGTATTTTTGGGTACAATATTCGATTACTTCGTCGCGACGGGTGTCCTGTATATCGGTGTCGATATCTGGCATGGAGATACGGTCTGGGTTGAGGAAGCGTTCGAAGAGGAGATCGTAGCGCATGGGGTCGAGCTCGGTGATGCGGAGAGCATAGGCGAGAAGTGAACCGGCGGCAGAGCCGCGGCCGGGGCCGTAGACGATTCCCTTTCTCTTTCCCCAGTTGATGAAGTCCCAAACGATGAGGAAGTAACCGTTGTAGCCCATTTGGTCGACGACGGAGAGTTCGTAGTCAATGCGAGGGAGGATTTTTTTGGTTTCGTCGTCGATAATTTTGTCATAGGCCTCGAGGATTTTGCGACAATCGGAGACGGAAAGTTTTTCGACCTCGGACTCGGATTTTTTGTTATAGCGAAAAACAAGGCCGCGGAAAACGATTTTGTCGAGATAGGTTTTGTCGGTTTCGCCTTTGGGGACAGGAAATTTCGGGATGAGAATGCGGCCGAGCTCTAGCTCGACATTGCAGCGGTCGGCGATGCGTTTGGTGTTGAGGACGGCCTCGGGGCAAGTTTTTTGCCAACGAGAGATGATTTCGTTGGGTGGGATGACGTGGAGCTGAAATTCCTTGAGGGACATGCGGTTTTGGTCGCTGAGGTTGGCGGCGGTGCCGACACAGAGGAGAACTTCATGGGCGTCTTGGTCTTCGTGGTGGAGGTAGTGGGCGTCGCAGGTGACAACGAGAGGAATGCCGGATTCTTTGGAATAGGTCATGAGCCAGTTGTTGATTTTGGTTTGTTTTTCCCAGTGGGTAGGAGAGTCGGGGTGGCCGTGGTCTTGCATTTCGAGATAGAAACGGTCTTTAAAAACGCCAGAATACCATTTGATGAGCTCGCGGGCGCGGGCGTCGTCGTCGTTGGCGATGGCTTCGGAAATTTCCGAACCAGCACAGCCAGAGAGACAAATGATGCCATCGTTCCATTTTTCGAGCATTTCGTGGTCGGTGCGGGGACGATAGTATTTGCCGTTGATTTCGGCGTCGGACATGATGCGGCAAAGGTTTTCAAACCCCTGGTTGTTCATGGCGATAAGAGTGATGTGGAAACGTTGTTTGTCTTTGGTTGGGTCGCGGTCGGTGCGTTTGCGGGCGGCGACATAAGCTTCGAGGCCAAGAATTGGTTTTATGCCGGCGTCTTTGGCGGTTTTATAGAGTTCAATCAGACCGGACATGGTACCATGGTCGGTGACGGCTACGGCTTCCATACCTTGTTCTTTTATGAAGTTAATCAAGTCTGGGATTTTTGTTAGGCCGTCGAGCAGAGAGTAGTGTGTGTGGTTGTGCAAATGCACAAAATCACTCGGTTTTAACTCCACTTTTTCTGTCATGAGGTAATTATAGCATACTCCCTACTTATCTAGCTACACAGCGAGCTGAGAACCCGTAGCCCTTGTCGTAGCTGTTCTGGGGGACCAAACTCGGTGAGTCGAAGCCCAAGGCGTGCGCGCGCGTAGCACTGTTGACTTTACTCACCCAGTAGAGTCCGCCGCTACCCCTGTTGTTCAGACTACCATTGCTGTAGCTGTAGTGGCCCCCGCGGACGAGGAAGACAGAGGTGAAACATAAGAAGTATTGACTTTTTCGGTTATCTGTGGTATAATGAAGGGATAGGGTACCTGTGCACAAAAAACTTGTAGAAAAACTCACACAGGAGAAGCTTGTAAAAGACGTATATAGGAGAGGTTAGCGAAAACTTGCATAAAAAAATAACCCCCGAGAGGAGGTTATTTTTTGGTTTTGTCGGTTTTGCCGGCTTTGTTGATGTTATCGACGACGTTGTCGCTGACGGTTTTGACGATTTTGCCGAGCGAGGTCATTCCCTTGACGTTTTCGGCGATATCGTTGGCGGTGGTGGCGATGTCTTGGCCTTTGATGACGACTTTTTTAGCTTCGTCAACGAGGTGGTTCCATTTTATGAGGGCGATGATGCCGACGATGATGAAAACCAAGAGGGCGACCGAGAGGAAGCCGACGAGAATCCATTCTGCTATGTTCATTTTTACTCCTTATTTGTTAAAAATTGCTTTGACGTCTTTGCTGTATTCTTCGTTCTCGAGAACGTAGTTGAGGTGGGCGAGGAAGTAGTTTTTCGGGTCGCCGGTGGTCATCCAGGTGCCAGAGGTCTTTTTGACGTAGACGCGATCGGTGGGGATGAGGCGGGCGATGGCATCGGCGGTCCAGAGTTCGCCATCAAGGCCGGTGAGTTTTGGGTCGAGGAATTGGAAGATTTCTGGGGTGAGAAGATAGCGGCCATAGGAGGCGAGGTCGGATGCGGCGTTTTCTGGGTCGGGTTTTTCGACTAGACCGTTGAGACGACAAGTTGTTTCGTCGAAGTCGATGGAAGCGTATTTTTTGATTTCGGCATGGGGGACGAGCTGGCCGGCGATAATGGCGGCAGCATCAGGATGTTCGGCAAAAGCATCGACGAGATCTTTGACGGCGGAGGCACCAAAAACAACATCGTCGGAATAGATAGCGAGAAAAGCTTCGTCGTCACGAATGAAGGAGCGGGCGGAAGCAATCGGGGAGCCGTTGCCATAGGGGAGAGAGGGGTCTTGGGTGATGACGGTGATTTTCGGGAAGTCGAGGACGTGCTGGACGGGGGCGTAGCGATCTTCCTTGCCTTGGGCGGCGAGTTGTTTGCGAATGCGGTTGACGCTGTTGTTGAAATAGTCTTCGTAGATTGGTTTGCCTTCGGGGGTGGCAACGATGATGATTTCCTCGATTCCGGCCTCAACACATTCTTCGATGACGAATTGCATGATGGGGCGATTGCCGAGGGGGAGCATGGCCTTCGGGATGGTTTTGGTGATGGGCAGATAGCGACTGGCGAAGCCAGCGTCTGTGATAATGGCCTTAGTAGGTTTTCGATAGTTCATAAGTTCTCCTTGAGACCTCATTATAGCATATTATTTTTTCTTTGAGGATTTCGAGGATTTTTTGCGAGATTTGGCGGCTTCGAGGCGAGCGACGTGGTCTTCGATTTTTTGGGAGCGGTTGTGGATGCCGTAGATGAGGCTAGAGATGCCGAGAACAAGGAGATAGGCGCCGAAGAAGCGGATGAAAGTGGTGGAGGCGAGGACGTTGGCGTTGAAGATGACGATACCCATTACGGCGCCACAGATACCAGTGAGGACCCAGATGAAACGGTCGGTGGGGTCGATGGTGGTGCGGAAACCGATGAGGATTTCGAAGATGCCGCGGGTGAAGGTGTAGATGGCGACGACGATGAGGTGCCAAGTGACGGATTGGTCGAGGGTGAGGAGGAGAAGAAGGGCGGCAGCAACATCAACGAGAGCAACAGCAACGGAGACAATCCAGCCGGTTTTCTTACAGGCGCGATGAAGGGCATTGAAAAATTCGATGACACTGAGGGAAAGGAGAAAAACTCCCATGAGGGCGATGATGGAGCTGAGGCTGTTGTTGGAATGGAAGAGGGCAACCCAGCCAAAAATAACAGCGAGAACGCCGCGAAGGGCAAAAATGAGCCAGTGACTATCGATGTAGCGGCGATTGATATGAGCCATAGTAAAAAATCTCCTTGTTGAAAGTTCTTATGGCTATTTTAGCGAAGAGTGGGCGAAAAGTAAAGATTTTGGCTAGACGTGGCGGAGTTTTTTGCGGACAGTTTCGACGGTTTTAGTGAGGAGATATTTGGGGCGGTTGAGGATGAGATCGTGGGCGGGAGTATAGCGGAGTTCTGCGCAACCGAAACTACGTTTGAACTCGGAAACGCCGTAGAAACGGTGAGTTTTTTCTTCTGGGCCGACGATGCCCCAGAGGTTGTAGCGGGTGATGCCGCGTTTTCTGGCTTCCTTCATGGCTTCCATGTGGAGCAGTGGGGCGGCGGAGTATTTTGTGCCAAGGTCGGAAGAAACGCCATAGTGATAGCTGGCTTCGTTGCCATAGAAAATCATAAAGTTCATGGCGAGAATTTCGCCATCTTTTTTGGCGGTGTACATGATGACTTCGTTGTTTTTGGCGAAGGCGGTAAATTGTTTTTTTAGGAAACTCTCAGAAAAGGCGACGAAACCTTGGCGTTTGGCGTGTTTGACCTCGAGAGCATAGAAAGTTTTGACGATTTCGGGGTCGGTGGAAGTTTCGACGGTGATGTCGGCCTTTTCGGCCTTGCGGAGTTTGCGGCGGAACCCTTGGGAGGCGTTTTTGAGGATTTCTTCTTCAGGTTTGGTCAAATCGAGGATGCCAGCGTATTCAACAGAGAGGAACATCGGAGCTTTTTTCAGACCGAGGTCTTTAAAGAGCGCGTAACTTTTTTCCGAAAGTTCGAGCTGGGGACGGATGCGGACAAAGACACAATTTTCCATTTCTCCCTGTTTTTTGATGTCTGAGAAGACGGTTTTGACGAGTTTTTTGTCTTTCCAGTCTAGAATTGGTCCACCAGCGATGGCGAGATAGCGACCGCGTTTGGCAGCCTCGACTACGCCAGCATAGGCGGCGACGATTTTTTCGTCTTTTTTGAAGAGGCGACGGATGATTTTGTTGCCGCGGGAGGCATGGAATTTATAGAAATCCCAGGATTGAAGGAAATTTGAGTCGGGGAAAGAGGTGACGAAACTATCCCATTCTTCCCTGTTTTCTGCGTTGATGGTTTCTATCACAAATGCCTCCTTTTTTTGCGTGCGGTTTCGATGATGAGATTGGGGAGATATTTAACTTTGTTGATGACGAGATCGTGGGCGGGGACAAATTCGACAACTTCGCCGCCAAAACCTTTTTTGAAAGTCGTGACGCCGGCGTAGCGATGGTGGGGAGAATCTGGCGGAGCGATGCCCCAGAGGTTGTAGCGGGTGATGTTTTTGTCGTCTTTTAGGTCGTGGATGATGGCGCGCTGGAGAGCATAAGCGCCTGGAAGGGTGTAGTTTAGGTCGGTCGAGGCGGCTTCGTAATACTCTGCTTCGACGCCGTTTTTGAGGACGAGGCCATAGGCGAGAGGGAGGTTTTTGGTGTATTTTTGCTCCTTCAAAACGGTGTTTTCGCCAGTTTTAGAGCGATAGATGGCGATATCTGCGCCGAAAGCTTCACGCTCGGCGAGAAGGGTTTTTAGGTTGGGAGGGAAGAAATTTTGGCGCTCGGCGGTTTTTTGTTGAACTTTATAGAATTCTTGGAAGATTTTTTCGTCGTTTAGTTTTTCGACTTCGAGGTCGATTTTTTGGGAGCGTTTGACTTCGTAGCGAGTCTGGCGGCGCATTTCGGCGTAGAGTTCGTCTTCGGACTTGGTCATATCAAGAATGACGGTGTGTTCGGCGGCGAGGTGCATTGGGGAGGGCTTTAGGCCGAGATTTTTGAGTAGGGTGAGATTTTCGTCGGTTTTTCTGAGCTGAGGGCGAAGGCGAACAAAGACGCACTTTTCGGCCTTGGCGATAGATTTGATGTCGTCGAAGATGGTTCGGACGAGTTTTTTGTTTTGCCAGTCGACAATGGGGCCGCCGGGGATTTCCATGAAGCGGCCGCGTTTGGCGTTTTTGATAATCATGAGACAGACGACGTCGTCATAGAGTTTCAAGATGGTTTTGTGACCGATTAGTTCGTTGACTTTTTGCCAAGGTTCGGATTGGAGAAAATTTGATTCGGGGTGGTTTTTGAGGACTTCTTCCCATTTAGTCATGATTAGTCTCCTTTTTGTGCTTTATGATGAGCTTTTCGGCGGGGGCGAGGGCGGATTTTTCGTACCAAGATGGGAGGTTAATGATGGTTTTGGCGACTTCGGTGGCGATTGGGCAGGCTTTTTCGTCGAAGCCGGAATTTTTGTAATAGCGTGCGGGAGAGACAGGGGTGTCGTACCAGATTTCGCCGAAGACGAAGCCTTTTTTGCGAAGTGTTTTGAGAAGAACGTCGCGATTTTCGACGAGGTCGAAAGAACGGATTTTGGTGGGAGATTTTGGCATTTTTTCGAGTTGTTCGAGGATAAGTTTGGACTGCCAGTGAGCGGGGCGGCGGGTGAGGTCAAGAGGAGCGTCGGCCGAACGCTCAATGAAATGGAGTTTCAAGAGGAGAGCGGTGAGGTATTTATTGAGATGAACGCGATAAAGAGCGCGTATGATTGTTCCGAAAACTGGGTACCAGCGAGCGCGGAAATTAGAGGAGAAACGGGGGTGTTTTTTGGGGTATTTTTGGGGGAAAACGGCTGGTGTGCGGAGAATGAGGGCGCCACCGGTAGAAGTGTCGAGGACTTTTCCCTTGCCAAAGGAGAGGGCAGCAGCATTACCGACGGAGCCGACAAGGCGACCATCGGGATATTTTTGGCCAACGCAGTGGGCGAGGTCTTCGATGAGGGCGAGGTGGTGTTTTTTGGCGATAGATTCGAATTTTTTGATATCGACGGTGTTGCCGAGGGTGTTTTGGATGATGACTGCTTTGATGTTTTTGTGGCTTTCGAGGAGAGATTCGAGGGTTTTTGGGGTGAAATTGAGGGTTTTTTCGTCTATGTCAGCAAAAACAGGGGTACAGTTGGCTTCGCGGATGGCGACGAGGACGGCGCGGCAAGTGAAACCGTTGAGGACGACCTCGCTGTTTTCGGGGATGAGGGATTTTAGCGTCAAACAGAGAGCGGAGCGACCATTCGAGGTTAGAGCGACGTTTTTGACTTCGGCGTCAAAAATGCCGGCGAGATAGCTTTTTAGGGATTCGGAATCGCGTTTTTTACCGAAGGTGAAGAGATGGTGGGCGGTTTTTCCCTTGAGATTTGAGGCGAGGCCAAGAAAATACATTATTTTTCTTCCTTTATGATTTTTTCGAGGGCGAGAGCGAGACCTTTCGGGTTGGAAATATAGGGGGCGTGAGTCCAATTTGCGTAGAATTTTAGAGTGGAGTTTTTGAGACTTTCGTGGAGTTTTTTGCCTTGGCGAGGAGGGGTGATTGTGTCGTTTTCGCCCCAGAGGATGGTGGTTTTGGTGGTGATGTTCGAAAGATCGAGGGTTTTGTCGGACTCGAGCATGTTTCTGAGGGTTTTTTTCATGTTCTCGGGGGCGCGGTCGTAGTCGCTGGCGCCAATGAGTTTGTGGAAGACTTTGCGAAAGAGAGGGATTTTCTTTAGCGGGGCGCCGAGTTTGGCAAGTTTTTCGAGAAAATCGCGTTTTTTGGACGGTTCGTGGATGCCGGCGGAGTCGAGCAGAATGAGACGAGAAAGTTTTTCGGGGTTATCTTTGAGGAGGTTGAGAAGAATGCGGCCGCCGTTGGAGTGACCGAGAGCGAGGGCGCCGTCAGGGATGTTTTTGTCGGCCCAGGCGACGTAGTCTTTGATGGTGAAGACTTTGTCGGATTTGGTGGTGAGACCAGGGACGTGGAGCATTTTGACGGCGAAACCGTCTTTTTCGAGAATTTCGAGGGTTTCGCCCCAAGGAGCGACAGCTCATCTGCTTGCCCTTCAGGAAGGTGTCGATGTCGCTCTCCTCTTTCACATG
>CAYZRN010000005.1:0-12564 GCA_964480855.1 uncultured Candidatus Saccharibacteria bacterium
ACTCTGAAGATTTTTGGGCGGAAGTGGGGACGCATGACCAGAGATATCGAGAACACAGAAAAAAGCTGAAAATGTATCAACATGGTGTATAATTAGCTTATGTATAGATTATCGCTGGTGATAAACGAGATTTATAATAAATATTTGCCGCTGGCGACAAAAGCGGGGATTAGTCTCAATCTCGATTTTCCCGATTCGACCATGAAGGTGAAAAATCCCGAGAAATTGAAAAAAGCACTGGACGAGAATCTCGATTCGGCGCTGAAACGAACAATCAAGGGTGAGGTTTCGCTCAATGTGTTTTCTGACCGAATCGAAATTCGAGATAGCGGGACGGTGCTGTCGGCGCCGGCGAAAGCGCTGCTCGAGATGAACGAACATATCAAAGTTTCGTCACGAGTGGGGTTTGGGACGAAAGTGACGATTTTGTTTTAGTTTAGTCTTTGACAGCGAGGACGATGAGACGGTGGGAGAAATGGCCGTCGGTTTCTGTGCCGGCGCAAGTCATGAGAACGAGAGAATCTTCGCTGGAGTTTTTTAGCAGAGCTCCCATGTCGATGTCCGTGACGGCAGCAGTGGAGATGTGGGTGACGAGATATTTTTCGGAATTGTAGAAAATTTCATCCTCGAGATTGATGGAAGCGAGGTTTTTGAAGGCGGTATCGGAGTGGGCAAAGAGGAAGGTTTTGTTGCCAGAAACAAAAGAACCGACGAGAAAGTCGGGAGTTTGCAAAGTTTTGCCGGATTTTTCAACAACGACAACGTCAGATGAGAGAGAAATCGCAGGAATTTTCAAACGGCCGGAGATTTCGGAGGCGGCGACAGAAGGTTGGAAGCCGAAGAAGAGAAAAGTCGGGATGAAAATGGCATAAAAAACGAGCAAAGCGGTCAAAATCGTTCGTTTGGACCAAGAAAAAGGGTTCAACCTCTTCATCACACACTCCTGTTTTTTCTATTATAGCACACGAAATTTGGGTGTGGAAGATTTTAGACGGCAGAAGCGAACAAAATGAGGCGATAGTTGCTGTCGTCGTTTTGGCCATTGCCGCAGGTCATGAAAGAGGCGGAATATTGGACACCGCCGTATTTGGCGTTGTAGAGGTCGCTGCGGAATTGGCGATTACTATTCAGAGTGGATTTTTGCTCAACGATGCGAGCGGTGACAACGAGATTGCGCGTGATGCCGTCGGCATCGACAATCGAAATACGATCACCGACATAGACGTTTTTCAAGACGCCAAAAGCGCGAGTGGAGTGACCGTAGAAGAATTTGGATTTGTATTGGACAACGCCATATTCAGCATCGACGCTAGTGAGACAAGAGGAGGAAGAACAGGAGCCGATGTATTTCGTGACAGCGAAAGTCGGGGTGCTTTGGGTGGAGACGGTGGTAGTTTGGACATAGGAAGACTGGGTGGACTGGGACGAGAAAGAAGTAGCGAGAGCGGGAGAGGATTTTTCGGGTTGTTCGATGGGCTCGACAGATTCAAAAGTACTGACTGGCGCCAAATCAAGGGCGCTACTGCCGATGGCGTGAGCTTTGTAGAGGTTAGCGAAAAAAACTACTGCGAGAAAAAGAAAAAGCAGAATTGGATAAATTTTGCCAGTTTTCTGGCTTTTTGCATCCTGAATCATAAAAAATATCTCCCAAAAAGGATATATACTTCCATTATAGCACACTTTTCCAAAAAAGTCAAGCTTTTCCGGGGTTTATAGGGGTAAATCGGGGAATTTTAGCGATTTTTGACGGTTTTGATTTTTTTGGAGAAAAAAATAATCCCCTTGCGGGGAGTATTTTAGCGTTTCTTCTCTTTGACTTCGTTGCGGCCGAGGTTTTTCTTGGTTTCGGTGAAAGTAACGTGTTTGCGAAGAACTGGGTCGTATTTTCTCAGGCTGAGTTTATCAGGGGTGTTCATGGTGTTTTTCTTGGTGTAGTAAGCACGAACGCCAGATTCCTCAGAGACGAGGCCAACGAGTTTGCGTTTGGTATTATTCTTTTTTGCCATAATTGTTCCTTATTTTAGCACAGTTTTTGAAAAATGTAAACAGAGAGATGGTTGCGATAAAAATGGAGCCGTGTGTCGGCTCTGCCCCGACGACCTGCCGCTTACAAGGCGGCTGCTCTACTAACTGAGCTAACACGGCGAGATATAAAAATGGTGCGAGTGGAGGTAGTCGAAACCTCATCCCAAGTTTGGAAAACTTGTATACTAACCGCTGTACTACACTCGCGACCTATCTATATTAGCATGTCGACTTTGAAAAGTAAACCGCAGGGATTAGTAGTTCTCGGCTTTGATTTCGAAGTAGCTCTGGGGGTGAGCACAAGTCGGGCAGACCTCGGGAGCGTCTTTACCGATAACGATGTGGCCACAGTTGCGGCAAATCCAAATCGTGTCGCCGTCGGCGGAAAAGACTTTTTTGTCTTCGATGTTTTTCAGTAATTTGCGATAGCGTTCTTCGTGGGCCTTTTCGATTTTGGCGACGCGCTCGAATTTGTCGGCGATGTCATCGAAGCCTTCTTCGCGAGCGGTGGCGGCAAATTCGGCGTACATGTCGGTCCATTCGTAGTTTTCGCCGTCAGCAGCGGCTTTCAAGTTGGCTGGGGTGGAAGGAACTTCGCCGCCGTTTAGTTCTTTGAACCACATTTTTGCGTGTTCTTTTTCGTTGTTGGCGGTTTCTTCAAAGATGGCAGCGATTTGTTCGAAACCGTCTTTTTTGGCTTTTGAGGCAAAATAGGTGTATTTGTTGCGGGCTTGGGACTCACCGGCGAAGGCGGCAAGCAGATTTTTTTCGGTTTTTGAACCTTGAAGTTTCATGTCTTCCTTTCGTTTAGCTAATTCTATTTTAGCATATTCTTCCCCGGCGGAGAAAGATTGAGCAAAAGAAGAATGTGATATATAATATAGATATATGTATGGCGTAATTTTGCTATTTTTGGGCGGGCTGTTTATCGTTTTTCTGTTGCCGAAGTTTTTGGAGCGAGAAAAACCAGAGAAAAAGCACTCGGCAAAATATAACGCACAGATGAAAAAGTTGTGGTCGGTGGCACAAAGTTCGATGAAGGAGCGTAAACCGCTGAGAGCCGAGAAGGCGCTTTTGACGATTTTGAAATTCGATGAGAAAAACGCGGCAGCGTATAACCGTCTCGGGATTTTGTATGCAAAGGAGCAGAAATTCGATGAAGCGATTGAGTGCTTTGAGATTGCGCAGTCGCTGGATAGCAATCCGTCGTCGCTACATAACGTAGGGTTGATTTATCTCGAAACTGGGGCGTATGAAAAGGCAGCGATGGCGTTTGAGCAAGCGATTGAAATCGAGGGTGATGTGCCGGCGAGATATATTGCGCTAGCGAAGGCGAACGAGAAACTCGGGAACCGCAAAGCGGCGCTGAGTTCGCTGGAATCGGCTTATGCACTCGATCGGTCGACGACGACTTTGAGGCAAATTTTGGCGATTTATGAAGCGGCGGGGGACGAGGAAGGAATCGCTACGACAACAGAGAGAATAAAAGAACAACTAGCGGCAAATGCCGCAGTGAAAAAGAAGCCTGCGGCAAAGTCGAAGGCAAAGCTAACGGCAAAAAGACCTACCCAAAAGCCTCGGCGCGTGATATAATATTTTTATTGCTGGAATCGTCTAGTGGCAATGACAAGAGACTGTAAATCTCTCGCCTTCGGGCTTCGTAGGTTCGAGTCCTACTTCCAGCACCATAGGCCGCGATAGCTCAGTTGGTAGAGCGCATCCATGGTAAGGATGAGGTCACGAGTTCAAATCTCGTTCGCGGCTCCATTTTTTTGCCTTGAATTTTAGAGCATATCGGCGATGAGGTGGAGTTTCAAGTTGCCGTTTCGCTCGAGATTGTCGTGGAGAGTGAGGAGGTTCGGGAGTTTTTGGAGGAATTTGGGGTTTTTGGTGAGGAAGAAACTTTTGTAGGACATTTCAATCGCCGCCGAGACTACGCTGAGTGCGAAAAGGCGGTCTTTTTTCTTGGCGATGTCGCGCGAGAGAGCGGGGAGAGTGGAGTCGGTTGCGGCGATGAGGCGTTTGGCGAGAGCTTTAGCCTCTTCGCTGGCAACGACGGGGGCGGAAAAGTCGGTTTTTTGGCGCAAAACATAGACCTCGGCGCGAGAGAGGACAGTCGGAAGGAGCGCGCTGAGATTTTCCGAAAGGAAGATGAAGTGATAGTTTTCTTTCGGCTCCTCGATGGTTTTTAGCATGATGTTGGCGGGCTCGACATCCATGGCTTCGGCTTTTTTGACAACGAAAAAGACAGGGGAAGTTTGTTTGGTGTTGGTAGCGGAAAGAAAATCCTTGACCATGTCGACGGTGATTTTGCCCTTTTCGTTTGGCGAGAGAAAACGAGCGTTTTTTAGGTCGAAATTGTCGATGAGAGATTTTTCGATTTCGAAAATGGAAAAACCGATTTTTTCAGCGATTTGGGGGATTTCGGCGACGGAATCAAAGAACATCGTCGAATTCCTTTGGTAGTTTTGAGACGAAAATTTTGCGCTGGTTGTTGGGCGTGCCGGGGATGGTGATTTCGAGCGAGCCGGCGTGGAGGAAGAGGCGAGGAGCTTTTTTCCCGCTGCCATAGACAGGGTCGCCGAGAATCGGAGTGCCGAGGTATTTTAAGTGGACGCGAAGCTGGTGAGTACGACCAGATTCTGGTTTTAGCTCCAGGAGCGAGAATTTGCCGTTGGATTTTAGGACTTTGTAGTAGGTTTTTGAGGCTTTGCCGCTCGGGTCGACCTGAAAGGTGGTCGGGTGTTTCAAATTGCGAGCGAGCGGAAGGTCGATGTTGGCTTCGGGCAATTTCGGCGTGCCTTCGACGATGGCGTAGTAGATTTTGTGAGTTTTGCGATCCTGGAATTGTTTGCGGAGCATTTTTTGGGTCGAGGGGTTTTTGGCAAGAATGACAACACCGGAAGTATCGCGGTCGAGACGATGAACGAGCAAGCCGAAATCTTCAAGGGTCGATTCGGGGCAATATTCGCCCTTCGCCATACTAAGCAAGCCGGCAGGTTTTTCGAGGACGATGACGTTTTCGTCTTCAAAAAGTGGCTTCAGGGTCGGTTTTTCGGCTTTTTTTTCGGGGAGATTGAGGGTGATGCGGGCGGATTTTTCGAACTTTTGGTTTGGTTTTTTGGCGATTTCGCCATCTACCGTGACAAAGCCGGATTTGATGAAAGTTTGGAGAGAGCTACGGTTATAGTCCGAAAAACGCTCGACGAGAAGGTGGTCGAGGCGGAAAAGTTCGGGTTTTTCGGCAGTTTCATGCAAAATTTTATCACCGTTGATAACGCGGGACATCTCTGGTTTGCTGAATTTTTTGCCGGTAATAATCATATATCTCTCCATTATAGCACAAACGGATTAAAAAGTCAAGTCTAACGGAGGTGGAAAGCGGTTTGGACAGCGTGAAGTTTTTCATTGGCGACGGTGTTGGCGTAGGCTTCACCCTCGGCGAGAAGGTCGAAAATGTCGCTATCGGGGATGGTGGCGAGTTTTGATTGGAAATCAGTCAAAAGACGCTCGACGCTGGAGGCGACTTTTTGTTTTAAATCGCCATAGTGAGTTTCGCCAGCCCATTCGCCAATGACGTCCTGGAGAGAGCGATCGTTGACGAGAGCCTCGATTTGGAGCAAATTGGAGATGCCTGGTTGGTTCCACATGTCGAATTGGATTTTGCCGACAGAATCGGTCGTGGCGGACATGATTTTTTTCGCGGCTTTTGACGGCTCGTCGTCGAGCATGATTTTCGAATTTTCGGCCTGGGTCGATTTCGACATTTTTTTCTCAGGATTCATGAGGTCGCGAATGCGGATGCCGTCGGACTGACCCATGAATTTGACTTGGTCGGCGGTTTTGGCAGGGACAGTGAAAATTTCGCCGAATTTGTTGTTGGAGCGAATGGCGAGATTGCGGGTGAGCTCGATATGCTGGAATTGGTCTTCGCCGAGAGGGATAAACTCGGCATCATAGAGCAAAATATCGGAGGCCATGAGGATGGGGTAGTTGAAAATTCCGACGTTGCAGGTTTCTTTGCCTTTCGATTTTTCTTTGTATTGAATCATGCGGGAAGTTTCGCCCATGGTGGCGATACAATCAAGAATCCAGCAAAGCTCAGAATGGGCGGGGACGCGAGATTGGCGGTAGATGTGGACGTTTTTGTTGATTTTTAGACCGGCGGCGAGGTAGTATTTTAGGGTGCGGATGGTGTTTTCGCGCAGGTCGCCGTCGATGTCGGAGATAATTGAATGTAAATCGGGGACGAAGATGTTGATGTTTTTTGAATCAGAATGTTGGTTGGCGAGACGGACCATGGGGAGCAAGGCGCCGAGATAATTACCGAGGGTAAGAATACTGTTGGAGCGAATGCCAGTGAGAATCGTTTGCATATTTTTCCTTTCTTTAGCTTTTTATCAAAAAATAATTTAGCGCCAATGAGGAATAGAAGCAGAATGGTATTTTCGCATATTCCAATTATAACAATTTTATGATAAAATAAAAGTGTTGGGGTGCTAGCTCATTTGGTAGAGCGCTTCCATGGCATGGAAGAGGTGAGGAGTTCGAATCTCCTGCACTCCACCAACTTTGGACTGGAAGGTCTTTTTTTGTGCTGCGAGATTAGTGGATATGATAGAATATATATTATATGAAAATGGCGAAATGGCCTGTTTTGATTATTTTTTTTCTCGTTTTTGGCAATTTTTTAGTTCGAGCTTTTCGCCCTGCGGCACCAGTTGAACAAGAACCAAAAAAAGAAATTCCTCAGCTTTTTATTAGCCTTGAAAATGTGACGCTGGAGCAACTGAATAACGGGGCGAAAAAAATAAAATATGACGGGAATGAGGCGACTTTTTTGGTGGAGGGGGAGAGATTTGATTTTTCTAATGTCCAAATCAAGGGGCGTGGAAATTCGACTTGGGGGAGAAATAAAAATCCTTATCAGATTAAATTTGATTCGAAAGTGGATTTGTTTGGGATGGGAAAAGCGAAAAATTGGATTTTGTTAGCGAATTATTATGATGCGAGTTTTTTGAGGAACGATTTGGCGTATTTTTTGTCTGATTTGTTGTTTGAGAAAAACAAAATGATACCCGGGGAATTCGTGGAGCTTTATATTGATGGGGATTACCGCGGGCTTTATTATTTGACACACAAGGCGGAGATAAATAGGTCGGTAGTGAATTTGAAGGATGAGATGGGGATTTTGGTGGAGCTAGATGACCTTTGGGAAAAAGAAAATTGCGTTTTTGCGGAGAACGGAGCGTGTTTGGTTTTGAAAGATACGGTTTCGGACGACGAAGAGAAAACTACTTTGGCGATGGAGAATTTTGTGGAGAATTTCGATAAGCTGACGGCGGCGGCAGAGCAGGGGGATTGGAAGAAGGTTTTGGAGCTGGCGGAAATAGATTCGTTTGTAGAATATTATATATTGTCCGAGTTTTCGTTGAATCCGGATGCGTTTTTTTCGAGTCACTTCTATTATAAAGATGGGCTAGGGGACAAAATCCATGTCGGGCCGGCGTGGGATTTTGACTTGGCTTTCGGGAGCATCATTGGGAACGAGATGCAGCGAGAAAAACTCTGCAACCCGAGTACAAAAATGACTGACCAAAATCAAAATGAAGAAGACCAAATGAATTCACTGTTCCGAGATTTGGTTGAGTTGCCAGAATTTCAAGAGAAAGTAAAAGAAAAAGTCGAGAAAGTTTTGATTGCGAACGAAGAAAAAATCTTGGAGAGAATCGACTCGCAGATCGAAAAAATCAAAGATGCTGCGGTGCGAAACGTTGGACGCTGGGGAGAGGATAGTTTTGAGTGGGCGGCGGCGTATTTGAGGCAATGGGTGGTGGAAAGAATGAAATTTTTCAAAGAAGAATTTAGCGACTCAGGCCAGCTAGAGTTGAAGCCCAATTGAGACGAGAAAGAATTTGTTCCTTCCCTGCTTGATCTGCAAGAGTAACGACAAAATCGCTACCAGTAGTTGTGCCAACGACGTCAAAGCTCCAAGAGAGCTGGGGGGGGGTCAAGCCAGAGGAATGAATGAGTTCGAGGCAATCGCCGTCCCGCTCGAGGCAAGCCTGGCCGAGTTCGCTCCAGGCTTCGAGGTCTTGGACTTCGCTGATGGTCAAGGCGGCGTCGATGGCGGCGCTACGATTGACTTCTTGGTTGAAATTTTGGTCGAACATGAAGTTGCCCATTGAATAGACGATTAGTTTGCCGGCGTAGGCTTCGCTGTTTTGAATCCAATGAGGATGGTCGGCGAGAACGGCCTCGGCACCTAAATCAATCATGCGATGATAGAGATTGGTGCGAAGCTGGTCGGCGGAATCTTGATATTCGGCGCCCATGTGCGGCATCACGATAGTCGGGAGAGTCGTTGCGTAGCGTTCGATGTTTTCAAAAGCGGCGGCAGTGGGAATGCCAAAAACGCCGTGGGCGCTACAGAAACCAAACGGAATTGAAAGCTCTTCGGTTTTGTCGTTGTCGAAAGTAGCAACGACTGGCAGGACGATGATGTTGCAATTTTCTGTGCCGTCGTCGTATTTGGTGGAGCCGAAATATTGGATGCCGTTGGCTTTCAAGTTGGACTTTGTTTCGGCAATTCCCTCTTCGCCCCAGTTGTCGACGTGGTTAGTACCGAGAGAGAAGGCGGTGAAATATTTCGAAACTTCTGGAAGGTAATCTGGGTCGCAGTTGAATTTTAGAAGCGTCTCTTCATCGTAGGCGGAATGGCCGTTGTCGGTAATGGGGCATTCGAGATTGCCAATCCAGGCGTTGTAATCGGCTGGGGAAAGAGTGTCGATGTTTTGGAAAGGATAGGCGACGTCGAGTTCAGAAGCGCGAGCAGCGGCGTTGGTGCGGCGACCCCAAAAAGTAGTGCCGGTGAAGAGAAAACGAGCTTGAGCGGATTTTATGACGGGGATAACTGGATGAATTTCAGGAGTAATCGGCTCGTAGTTAGACTCGGCAAAGAAGGCAGAAGTAAAGACGTAGGACAGGGCGGAGATAAGAATGAAGAGGACTGGGAGGAGAACGAAAAGACCTTTGCGCTTAACCATGAGTCGATTATACTATAGTGGAAGGTTTTTCACAAATCGAGGGGGGAAATTGGAAAAATTTGGGGCTTCATGATGACGGCATTGATAAAAATAGATAAACATGATAAAATATTTGCGATAGTTTTTGGCTATAGAATATTAAAAAGGAGAGTGTTAGTATGATTGTTGCATTGAGTGGGCCTTCGGGCATAGGCAAAGGTTTTATCAAGATGGCGATTATGGAAGCTAATCCTGACGTGAAAGAAGCGGTTTGGTATACGACCAGGAACTTGAGACCTGGCGAGAAGAACCGTGCAAGTATTCCCGGGATAGAGTTCACCGCCATGGAGCATACCGGACGTTTGGTGTTGGTACAGGAACTGTTCGGGAATAGATACGGAATTAGCCGACAGGATTTGGAAGCCAAGGAAGGAAAGGTTTTGACAGAAATTCATCCTTTCGTGGTGGACAAAGCAAAAGAAATCAACCCCAACATCATTATGATCGGTATTGTCACCGACGACCTCGGGCTGCTCCGAGAACGTTTGTCCGAAAGGAGAAAAACGGAAACTCCGGCAGAAATCGAGCGCCGACTGAAAGTCGCAGAAAGCGAGACTGAGTTCATTCGTGAACATCACGACAAATTTGATTTGGTCGTGAACATATCTCGCAAAACAGAAACCAGCATTGCGAAGACAATGCAAACCGTATTCAAAATTTTTGTTGAAAAGGAGTTGAAGAGAGGTGTTAAGAACTAAGGTAGGAACCGTCGAACTTTCGTCTCCGTTACTTTTAGCGTCTGGGCACATAACCGAAACTTCTGACTTCTACGTGGAGACAAATCAGTTGTGGCCGGTTGAGTTGTCTTGCGCTGGCATGGTAACAAGATCGCTCAAAGAAGTTGTGCCGCTGGAAAGAGCTCAGACTCCGGCTCCGCGCTATGCCGTTTTTGATGACGGCAAAAGCATGTTGAACTGTGAGTGGGGCAATTCGGTCCCGTGGCAATATTGGCGCGACTATGGCGTGGAGAACGTAAAGAAGATTGACGGCAGAATCATCATTTCCCTTTCGGGGAGAGACATTACTGGTTGTGCGAGACTAATCGAGGTTTTCGACAGAGTGAAAGTGGATGCGTTCGAAATCAATATTTCGTGTTCGCATTCGGGGGCTCTGCACGGCAATCTGAATGTCGACGCACAACATCTGCTGGAGCTGATGCGTAAAATCCGCCCGCTGACAAAAATTCCGATTTGGATAAAACTGTCCTTTTCGTCGTCTTTGGTTTATATGGCCAGAATGGCGGAATCGCTCGGTGCGGACGCGATTGTTTGCACGAATAGCATCGGGCCTGGACTGCTGATTGACACGGAAAGCGGTTTGCCGAAACTCGGAATCAAAGACGGCGCCGGCGGCGTGACCGGCAGAGCAATTTTCCCGATTGCACTAAACTGCGTCTATAAGTTGGCGCACACTATCGACATTCCGATTGTTGGTAGCGGTGGAGTCACTTGCGCTGACGACGTTGTGCAGATGCTCATGGCTGGAGCTAGCGCGGTACAGATTTATACCGCACCGGCGCTCCAAGGGCCGGAGTTCTTCGGCAAACTTCACTGCGAACTCGAAGAGTTTTTTGCGGAACATCCCCAGTACGAATCGGTCGAATCCATCATCGGTCTGACAGTTGGTAAGGCAGAAAAACATCATTTCAAAACGCCGCAACCGACAGTCAACCAGCTGCTTTGCACAAAATGCGGAGCTTGCGTCAAAGCCTGCGCTTTTGACGGAATGCGATTTAGCATGGTCGGCCACACGTTTATCGACCCCGAAAAATGCACGGGGTGCAACGCCTGCGTTGGTGTTTGCCCCGCGAGGGCCATCAAGGCAAATTTCGAGAGGAGGCAGTCATGAGTAAAAGCGATTTTTATACAATTAAGGTCATTTGCGCCAAGTGCCAGACCGAGTTGTATAAATATAAAAAAGAAGGTGGGGGCGAGCTCATCAAATGTTATGTGAGCAACATCCTCGAAGACTATACGGCTGGCGATTTATGCTGTCCAAAGTGCGGGCAACAGTTCGCGCGTGCGACCATGATCCATGCTCGGCCGGCAAACAAAATCATCAACGGTAAAGTAATCGTCCGCGGACACCACGGCAAGAGCTAACTCTCTCCTTCTTTTTGGCAGCGACTTAGTTCGCTGCTTTTTCTTTGGAAAAATGATAGCGATTTTCAAAATAATTTTCGGTATAGTTTTTGAATTCGAAAACTTCGTTGGCTTCGGCGTTGAGTTTTTCGATGTAAGATATATATTCTTCGTCTGTGAAGATTTTTAGTTCGAGTTTTTCGCAAATAGTTTCGATGTGTTTTTTGGCGGAAGCAACTTCGGATTCGTTTGACATAATTTCAGCCTCGAAGTGGAAGCTGTGACCAGGAACTTCGACGAGAGCAAATTCGATACCTTCGTATTCATAAACTTGAGTAATACGCTCGCAGAGCATACCTTTTTCGTAGCCGAGAGCAGCGTAAATTTGGACAAGGCGGTCGAAACTACCAGCTTCTGTGAAAACAGAAAGTTCTTTGCGGTGATTGTTGCTATTCCACGCGCCTAGTTTGACGATGATTTCGGGATTGCCGTTGGTAACGCGGAGACGAATGTCTTTTTCGCGATTGCGAACGCCGTCGCCAAGAAAAGTCGAGTAGTCAATCAAAACGCGGTGTTTGGTGTTGGTTTTTTTGCCGTTTTCACGGAAAAAAGCGTCGAGTTCGGCATTTTTTTCGGCGGTTAATGGGCCACTAACTTCTACTTCGATATTTTGCATTATTCCTCCTCCAAGGCTTTTTTGATTATTTGTTTAACCATCATGGTAGCGTAGCAACCGGTATATAAGAAAAACGAAAGCGTGAGACGAGTTTTTCCCGGGAAAAGTTCGTCGGGCATTTTTGAGTCGACGTAGACTGTGGACGGGAGGGTGATGTTGCGGCCGTTTTTGCGAGGAGAAACCGAAAAAGTTTCTTTGTCGAAACTAAAGCCGTCGGCATAGAATATGCCGGTCGGCAAGTTGGTAACAGAAGAAGGAGGCAAGGAAAGTTGACCGATGCCAGGAAAATTAAAATTTTTGGCAGTGAATTTCGAGGCGAGGTGCGCGGAAACGGCATTGTTCCAGAGAAAACTGCTATAAGACGAAATATAGAATCCGACGCGACTAGAGTTGAGCGCGAGAAAAGCAACTTTGCCGGTTTTGCCAGCAGGAATTTCGTTGCCAGAATTTTTCAAAAGCGAAAAAGCTTCGTCCCACTTTTCTTCGCAGATGGCTTTGCCAATCAAATGAGTTGTGTAAGGACCGCCTGGGAGACCGAATCGTTGGTTGTCATAATAGTTAATAAAAGAGAAAAAACGGTGATTTTTGACGTAGGTGGAAATTTTTTCGGCTTCTTTTTCGGAATGATTTCGGACAACAACGCGGAATGAGTTGCCGTGGAGACTTTTGGCTCGCAAAGGATTCGCGCCAAAAAGTT
>CAYZRN010000006.1:0-11085 GCA_964480855.1 uncultured Candidatus Saccharibacteria bacterium
TTCAACCATGTTCGAAAAACGCCTTAGTAGCCTCAATTCCGACTTCGCTTCCTCTTGGCAAAAACTCAACCTCGACCAAAAACTCCTTGAGCTAAAATCCCTCGAGGACACCATCAACGACCCCGATCTCTGGCGCAACCCCGACACCGCCCGCCAAAAAAACGCAGCTTTCTCCGCCCTCTCCGCCGAAGTCGAGCCTTGGACAATCCTAAAAACCCAAATTTCCGACATCACAGAACTCATCAATCTCGATAGTGAAGATTTGAATGACGAAATCGACGCCCAAATCTCCGCCCTCGAACTCGAACTCAAAAACCTCAAAAAATCCCTTCGCTTCACCGGTCATTTTGACGACTCTGACGCCATCTTGCGCATCACCGCCGGCGTCGGCGGCACCGAAGCCATGGATTGGGCCGGCATGCTCGAGAGAATGTATCTCCGCTTTTTCGAAAAAGAAGGTTTGAAAGCCACCTGTATCGAACGCGTCGCTGGCGAAGAAGCCGGCATCAAAACCGGCGTCTACGAAATCTCCGGCCCCCACGCCTACGGTCGCCTAAAGTCCGAGCACGGCGTCCACCGCCTCGTTCGCCTTTCACCTTTCAACGCCGATAACCTCCGCCAAACTTCCTTCGCTCTCGTCGAAATCCTCCCCGTCATCAAAGACGACGCCGAAATCAACATCGACCCAAAGGACCTTCGCATCGATGTTTACCACTCCGGCGGTCACGGCGGCCAATCCGTCAACACCACCAACTCCGCCGTCCGCATCACCCATCTCCCAACCAACACCGTCGTCGCTATCCAAAACGAACGCTCCCAGCTCCAAAACAAAGAAAAAGCCATGGAAATCCTCCGCGGCAAACTCGCCCAAATGCAAGCCGAGCAAAAAGCCGCCTCAATTTCCGAACTCCGCGCCGGCGAAAGCGCCAAATGGGGCCAACAAATCCGCAATTATGTCCTCCAGCCCTACAAACTCGTCAAGGACACTCGCACCAAATACGAAGAAACCGACACTGACGCCGTTCTCGATGGAAACATCAACAATTTCATCGACGCCTATCTGGAGTCGAAAATAGGAGAATAATAAACCCCCTCCATTATACCACACCATAAGCTTTTTGTCAATACCATAAGCTTATTACAGATTATATTTTGTTTTTTATCCTGTTTATGCTATCATAGAATTATGATTTTACTTGATGGCGTTTCAAAAACCTATCCTGGAGACAAAGTCCCCGCCCTCGACAATGTTTCTCTCCATGTCAGCCCCAACGAATTCGTCTTTATCGTTGGTAAATCCGGCGCAGGGAAGTCCACCCTCACCAAAATGATTACCAAAGAAGAGCGCCAAGATTCCGGCAAAATTATCGTCGGCGGCATCGATCTCGACTATATCAAAACCCGCCACATCCCCCACTATCGCCGTCGCCTTGGCGTAGTCTTCCAAGATTTCAAACTCCTTCCTCGCCGCACCGTCTATGAAAACGTCGCCTTCGCCCTCGAAATCGCCGGCATGAGCAACAAAGAAATCCGCAGTACCGTTCCCAAAGTTCTCGAACTTGTCGGTCTCCTCGACCAAGCGAAAAAATTCCCCTCCCAGCTTTCTGGTGGCCAAAAACAACGCGTCTCCATCGCCCGCTCCGTCGCCCGCCAGCCCAAAATCCTCATCGCCGACGAGCCTACCGCCAATCTTGACCACCTCACCACCAAAGAAATCATCGACCTTCTGAAAAAAATCAACGATTTCGGCACTACCCTCCTTGTCACCACCCACAACGAGTCCATCGTCAACCATCTCCAAAAACGCGTCATCACCATGGAAAACGGTCGCATCATTTCCGACCAAAAAACCAACGGTCTCTACCGCCTCGATTCTGCCTCAAAAATCCAAAAACCTGGCGAAAGGCTCGCCCAGCCCCATCCCCGCATCATCCACACCGAAATGACCTTCAAAAAACCTGGCGAAACTCCTCTCGCCCCCCATACCAAATCTCCCGCCATCAAAATCCAAAAACCTGGTGAAAAGCTTCATCCTGCCACAAAACTCAAAACCCAACCAAAGCGAAAGGTAATCTAATGGCAACACAAACAACCTCCAAAAAATCAAGCCCGAAAATCACCAAAAAATATCTCCGCACCCTCACCAAAGACAAAGCTAGTCGTGGTCGCTCTGCTTCGAGAATTTTGAAATATGGCACCATTAGTTTTGGTCGCAACATCTGGCTTTCCATCGCTTCCACCCTCGTCATGACCATCACCCTCCTGATTATTTTCGCCACCACCATCAGCAGCGCCGTCCTTTCCGCCACCGCCAATTCCATGCGCGACAAAATCGACATCACCATCTTCCTCAAACCTTCCACCTCGAGCGAAACTCTTTCTGAACTGGCAGATCTTCTAAAGTCCGACAAAAACATCAAATCCGACAGCCTCGTCTTCCGAACCAGCGAAGAAGAGCTCGACCTTTTCCTCACCGAGAAAGCCGACAACACCGAACTCGTCGAAACCCTCAACGACGAAGATATGAAAGCCATCATGATCACCACCATGCAATCAACCATTCGCTTCAAAGTCTTCGACCCAGACAATCTCGACAGCATCAAATCTCTCGTCGAAACCAACCAGCTTTTCCTCGACAACCTCGACGATGATAAAGCCCCGACCTACGACATGAACAAAGCCGAAATCGCCGCCATCAGCTCTTGGGCCACCATCGCCAAAAACGGCGGCATTATCCTCGGCGTAGTCTTCCTCGTCATCTCGGTTCTCGTCATCTTCAACACCATTCGTATGGCCATCTTCTCCCGCCGTGAAGAAATCTACATGATGAAACTCATCGGCGCCGACCGCTCCTTCATCCGCGGTCCCTTCCTCGTCGAAGCCCAGCTTTCTGGTGTTATCTCCGGTCTCGTCGCTGCCATCATCGGCTATTTTGGCTTCAATTTTCTCGCCCCCACACTCACATCTTATGGCGTCGACATTTCTCCAATCTCCAACATTCTCGACTCTTCCGCTCTCGTCCTCTTCTTTCTCGTCATGATTCTGCTCGGCATTTTCATCGGCTCTTTCTCCGCCCGCCTCGCCCTCAAAAAATATCTTCGCAAACTCTAATTTTATTGCTATAATATAATTATGGTAATTTTTAAACGCGCACGCATTTTTGTCGTCATTACCGCAATCCTGCTTTCCACTTTTGCTGGCGCGACAAAATTCTCTCTAGTCTCCGCCGCCAACTATTGCGTAAGCGAAAAATGCAAAGCCGCCGAAGCTGCCGAAGCTGCCGCCAAGGCGAAGTCATCCGAAGCTGCCGCCATGGCCGATACCTACCAAGCCGAGGTTGCCCGTCTTGAAAACGAAATCGCTGTCATCGAGTCCGAAATTGCCGCCCTTGAAGCCACCGCCGAAGACCTCGCCGAAAAAATCGCCGAAACAGAAGCCAAACTCCAAAAACAACAAATCGCTCTCGCCAAACTTATCGTCGAAATGCATTTCGAAACCGATGCTGAGCCCATCCTCGTCCTCGCCGGCAGTAACTCCATTTCTGATCTCGCCGAGAAAGAAGCTCGCGAAGAAACCGTCGAGGAACAAGTCACTGCTTCCTCGAAGGAAATCAAAGCCCTGAAACTCGACCTCGAACAACAAAAATCCGACATCGACATCCTGATTTCCGACGCCGAGTCAAAACGCTCCGAAGTTGCCGCCGCCAAATCCCGCCAACAATCTCTCGTCGCCAAATACCAAAACGACGCTTCATCCTATCTCGCCGATTCCGAAGCCGCCCGCAAAGAAAAAGAAGCCGAAATCGAAATCTATCGCCAAAATTACATTGCCAGCCTTGGCCGCAACACCGTTCTCGTTGATCCTGGTTTGAACTCTTACCCTTATGCCTCCGGTTGCCCCGGAATCAACTGGCGCTACACCGGCGACCTAGTCAGCGGCGCCTACGGCGGTCTCTATTGCGAATGCGTCAGCTACGCCGGCTACAAAACCTATGAATATTGGGGTCTCAGAGTTGGTTGGGGCGACGCAAAATATTGGGGTTCCGGCGCCATTGCTGCCGGCTACACCGTCAACAACGCCCCCGCCCCTCACACCATCGGCTACTATACCTACGGCCCTTGGGGGCATGTCGTCTGGATTGAAAACGTCAACTCCGACGGCACCATCGACTACTCAGAATACAACGGCCAATACACCGCCAACTTTAGCTACGTCAAAGGCGCCAGCGCCTCGAAATTCAGCTATATTCATTTCGACTAAAATCGTTTTTCCTATTATTTTCATGTTAAAATAGAACAATGAAAAAAGAAAAAGTTGAGTGGAAGGCAAAAAAAGTTTCTCTCGGCGGTAGCATCATTGTCGCTGCTGTCACCTTAGCTATCGGCGTTATTCTCGGTATCAACTGGAACAATTTCGCCCCCTATCTTGGCTTCAACGCATCAGAAACCTACCAATCTTCCATCAACTGGTCTCCTCTCAACGAAGTCTATTCCAAACTCGCCGCCAACTATAACGGCGATATCGACGAATCGAAACTAATCGAAGGCGCAAAAAAAGGCCTCACCGACGCCCTTGGTGACATCTACACTGTCTATATGGACGCCGAGGAGTCCAAAGAATTCAACAGCAGCCTCCACGGCGAAGTCGGCGGCGGCATCGGCATCGAATTCGGCATCAGAAACGGCTATCCCACCGTCCTTCGCACTCTCCCCGACAACCCTGCTCGCGCCGCTGGTATTCTCGCTGGCGACATCATCTATAAAGTCGACGGCGAAGAAGTTTGGGAACTCACCTCCGACGAAGTCGCCACCAAAACTCGTGGCGCCATCGGTACCGAAGTCACCATCACGGTCATCCGCAGCGGGGAAGAAAAAACCTTCACCATGACTCGCGAAGAAATCAACAACGTTTCTGCCTACATCAACTACGACGGCTCCACCGCCATCCTCACCATCACCCGTTTCGACACCGACACTGGTTCGCTTGTCACCAAATTAGCCAACGAAGCCGTCAACAAAAACGTTAAAAAAATCATTCTCGACCTCCGCAACAACGGCGGCGGTTACGTCAGCGCCGCCAAAGAAGTCCTGTCTCTCTGGCTCGATGGCGACAAAATCCTCATCCAAAAGTCCAAAAACTCCGCCGACGAAATCACCTACGCCAACCACAGCAAAAACATCCTCTCGAACATCAAAACCATCGTTCTCGTCAACGGCTCCACCGCTAGTGCCTCAGAAATCGTCGCCGGCGCCCTAAAAGACTATGGCAAAGCCACCATTCTCGGCGAACAAACTTTCGGTAAAGGCGTCGTTCAAAGCCTCTTCAATCTCTCTGGCGGCTCTCTTCTCAAAGTCACCGTCGCCAGCTGGTATACTCCTCTCGGCAACTCCATCAACAACACCGGTATCACCCCTGATATCGAAGTCGAACTCACCTACGACGACACCAACAACCTCCGCGACCCCCAGCTCGATAAAGCTAAATCCCTCTAGGAAGGGAGCGCGTAAGTTTTTTCCGAAAAATATGTTATAATTTTGTCATGTCAACCGAAAAAAACATCTGGGATTCCCTGGAAAAACCGTTTCTTATCCTTGCACCCATGGAAGGCGTCACGGATCTCCCTTTTCGTGCCGTCATCGCCAAGGCCGGCCGTCCCAACCTCTTTTTTACCGAATTCACCAATGTTAGCAGCTTCGCATCAGAGAGGGGAAGACAAAACGCCCTCGAGCGTCTAAAAATTTCTCCTTCAGATTCCCCCATCATCGCCCAAATTTGGGGCAAAAATCCTGACCATTTTTCGGAAATTTCTTACGCGCTTGCTTCGCTTGGCTTCTCTGGGATCGACCTCAATTTCGGTTGTCCCGATCGTCACGTTAACGCTGCCGGTGGTGGTGCAGCCATGATAAAAACCCCTGAGCTCGCCGTCGAGTGTTTCCGTAAGGCTCGAGAGTCAACCAGCCTTCCCGTCTCCATCAAAACTCGCCTTGGCTTCACCTCAGTTGACGAATACCAAACCTGGCTCCCGACTCTCCTCAAAGAGCACCCGGTCGCCCTCACCGTCCATCTTCGCACTCGCAAAGAAATGTCAAAAGTTCCCGCCCATTTTGAGCTTATCCCGGAAATTCTTGCTCTCCGCGACCAATTTTCGAAAGACACCAAACTCATCATCAACGGCGACATCAAAAACAAATCCCATGCCCTCGAACTTTCCCAAAAATTCCCCGCGATTGATGGTTTCATGATTGGTCGCGGCGTCTTTGAAAACCCCTATTGTTTCACCGACCATCAACCTAGCCGCCAGGAACTTCTCGATTTGCTCTACTATCACCTCGATCAGTTCGACGCCGAGAACCAACTTTCTCCTCGCTCCTTCGAGCCCATGAAGCACTATTTCAAAATCTATCTCAACTCTTTCCCAGGCGCCTCAGACATCCGTCAAAAACTCATGTCCACCCATTCTACCGCCGAAGCGCGCGCTGTTCTCGCCCAAATTTCTTTCTAGAAAATTCTCATTCTATCCAGCGGAAAAATTCTCAGCCCCACTGGACCAATAATCCGACAAAGTGGCACCGTCCCCAGCCCGTTCCTCGAATCGAACGAATGCTGTCCTTCTCGGTTATCGCCAGAAACAAAAATCTCTCCCTCCGGCACAACCGTATCAATCTCGCCCGAGGTATATTCTTTCGGTCCATAATCATCACCAATCCGCCAGATCTCGTCATAAATAAACCCGTCAAGATGTTCTTCGTTATAAATCTTCATCACGCCGTCTTTCACAACCACTCTCTCACCAGGGAACGCAATCACGCGCTTGATGATATATTGATCGGCCACATTATTCGGCGCATCACAGGTCGTTAGTTTCGGAATCTCGCTCACATCCACTCCGGTTTCATCGGCCTTTTCTTGACGCAGTTTTTCCTCGAGTTCCTCATTCTCATTCGCAAAAACGATGATTTGACCTCTCTCCGGCATATATTCGTTCCCAGAAAAATGCGCCAAACTCACCACCAAACGATTCACTATCACCCTATCATCATTCAAAAGTGTATTTTCCATACTCTGCCCCACCACGTTATATGACCGAAACACAAACGAGTTCAAAACTACCGTCCCGAGAATCACACAAACCACAAACCAGCCCAAACTACAAATGTCCTTCAAAATCGGATGTTTTTGAAAAAATTTTGGTTTCACGTTTATATCCATTCCCCAATTATAACACGCCAAAGTCCTTATCGTTAGAAAATAAAACCCAAAATCCCAGCCCACTTCCATGCTATAATAGAACATATGGCAGATTATATTTTTATACGCAAATCTCGCAACGTTCTTAGTTCTTTTCTCCACGTCATCATGAACATTTTGCTAGGCGTCGGCTCCATCCTCGTCACCATCATCAGCGGTAGCTGGATTCTCGGTATTCTTCTCGTTTTTCTCTCAAAATGGCGCATCTTCGCCGTTCGTCCTCGTTTTTGGTTCCTCAACATCAAATCCAACTTAGTCGACATCATTGTCGGCTCGTCGTTTGTCCTCATTGCCTTTTTTGCTGGTACCGAAATCCTTCCTGTTCATTTTATCCTCGCTGCCTTCTACACTGCTTGGTTGATTTTCATCAAACCCCTTTCCAATGAAGTCGGCACCATCATCCAATCAATCTGTGCTATTTTCTTTGGTACTACCGCCACCGTTATCGCCACTTCCTCTCTGAACTCAGTCGCTCTCATTCTCGTCGAATTTATTATCGGCTATGGCGCCAGTCGCCATCTTTTTGTCCAAAAAAGCGACAAAAACTTCTCCTATCTCTCCATCATCTGTGGCTTCTTCTGTGCGGAAATTTCCTGGCTCGCCTCCACCTGGTCAATCATCTACACCTTCGGCGCCTCCGGCATTATCATCCCCCAACTCGCCCTCATTCTCGCCGTTTCCGCCTTTTCTTTCATCAAAATTTTCTATTCTATTTCCCGCCACGACGGCAAACTAAAATTCTCCGAAATCCTCGCCCCCACACTTTTCGGTCTTGTCACCCTCGGCATCATTATCTTCGGTTTTAGTAATCCAATTTTTAACATTTAAGGAACAAAATGGAACAAACACCAACCACCAAAACTAAAAAACCTCTCGATCTCCAAATTCTCTCCCTCATTCTCGTCATTTTCTCCCTACTTTTTTCCGGCATCAGCCTCACTTTCACCCTCATCGACTATCTCGACGGAGATACTCCAATCACCCTCCCCGCATCGGGCTCAAACGGCAATTCACTCAGCTTCACCGAAGGCTCCATTGCCGACGTCGCCGCCAAAGTCTCTCCCTCCGTCGTCTCCATCACTACCGAAACTCGCACCACTGGCTATTTTGGTCAAAGTTCAACTTCCTCCGCTGCCGGCACCGGCATCATCGTTTCTTCTGACGGCTACGTTCTCACCAACAAACACGTCATTTCTGGCGCCAGCAAAATCAACGTCATCCTTGCCGACGGCACCACAAAAGACTCCGTCACCGTCGTCGCCACCGACCCCCTCAACGACGTCGCCTTCCTAAAAATCTCCAACGTCTCCGATCTTCCCGCTGCCACCATCGGCGACTCAAAAACCATCACCGCCGGCCAACAAGTCATCGCCATCGGCAACGCCCTCGGCCAATACCAAAACACCGTCACAGCCGGTATTATTTCCGGCACTGGTCGCTCAATCGTCGCCACCGACAGTTCCTACTCCACTTCCGAATCACTCACTGACATGATTCAAACCGACGCTGCCATCAACGCCGGTAATTCTGGCGGCCCCCTCATCAACGCCGCCGGCGAAGTTATCGGCATCAACACCGCCACTTCCTCCGACGCCAACGGCATCGGCTTCGCCATCCCAATTTCTTCCGTCAAGGGCATGCTCGACCAACTCATCTCCTCCGGCTCCGCCTCCCGCGCCTACATCGGCGTCTATGGCATCGCCATCACCCCAGAAGTCGCCACCACTTATGACCTCCCTGTCACCGCCGGCACCTATCTCTACTATAATTCCAGCCGCAACAACTCCTCCGCCATCCTCTCAGGTTCCCCCGCCGAAAAGGCCGGTCTAAAGGACAAGGACATCATCATCTCCGTCAATGGCACCAAAATCGGCACCGCCGGCTCTCTCACTACCCTCATCGGCGAATACAAACCAAACGACACCGTCCAGCTTCTCGTTCTTCGCTCAGGTAGCGAAATCGCCTTAAACGTCACTCTCGGCGCTTACTAAAAGCAGCACAAACCCGCTCTTTTCGGCAAACTCAAATCCATTTGTCCGCGCAAAATCTACAATTTTTTCATGCTGACACGGATCCGCCTCCAGCACAAGATATTTCGTTCGCTTTTTCGCCTCCAAAATCAATTTCTTAATCAAAAATAATCCTCCATCCTCCGCAAATAGTGCGCTTTCTGGCTCAAATTCAATCCCAGAAATAAATTCCCAATCCCTATCAACATACGGTAAATTTGCCACAATCACATCAAAATCCCCCTCGACTTTTTCCAACAAATCCGACTGCAAAAACTGTACTTTCGCCCCCAATTTCTCAGCATTCTTTTTCGCCACTCCTAGCGCTCCCGCAGAAATATCCACGCCAACCACCTCCGCCTCCGGTTTTTCCAACTTCAAACTCACCGCCAAACATCCGCTCCCGGTCCCCACATCCAAAATCCGCCTCACTTTCAACTTTTTCACAATTTCAACCATCGCCTCCGACTCCGGACGGGGAATCAAAACCTCCGGCGAAACCAAAAACTCTCTCCCAAAAAACTCTTTTCTCCCAACAATATACGCTAGCGGCTCACCTTTTTCTCGCCGCAAAACCCTTCGCTCCAATTCTTTCTCATATCGAGAAATGCCCATATCGTCATGCGCCACCAAAAAACTTCGCTCTCTCTTCCCGAGCACATCAAGCAAAATCAATTCCGCATCCAGTGAATCAATTCTAGTTTTCGCCTGTTTCAGCCAAGAGCTCACGTTCATGTTTTGACAGCTCCTCAATCAAATCATCAATCTCCCCCTCCATTGCCGCACTCACGTTCGAGCGCGAATAATGAATCCTATGGTCAGTAATCCTATCTTGAGGAAAATTATAAGTCCGAATTTTTTCGCTTCTGTCCCCAGTCCCAATCAAAGACTTCCGCGCCTCAGACGCATTTTTCATTTCTTCCTCTTTTTTCTTTTCCAGCAGTCTCGAACGCAAAATATTCATCGCCTTCACGCGGTTTTGTTGTTGGCTCCGCTCATCTTGCATCGCTACCACTAGCCCCGTCGGCAAGTGCGTAATCCTCACCGCCGAATCAGTCGTGTTCACGCCTTGACCGCCATGTCCCCCCGAGCGATAAATATCAATTCTCAAATCCTCCGGCCGAATCTCGAGGTCAGTCTCCGCCGCTTCCGGCAAAGCCGCTACCGTCACAGTCGAAGTATGAATCCGCCCTTGGCTCTCCGTCACTGGCACTCTCTGCACGCGGTGCACACCACCTTCGAACTTCAACTTCCCATACGGCCTTTCGCCCGAGAACTTCACAATCACTTCCTTCATCCCCCCAGCCTCATTCTCGTTCTGGGAAATCAACTCCGCCTTCAGGCCATGTCCTTCCCCATATTTCACATACATCCGATAAAGTTCGCCCGCAAACAACGACGCCTCATCCCCGCCCGCTCCCGCGCGAATCTCCAAAATCGCCGGTTTATCATCATCCGGATCTCGCGGCACCAGCATTTCCTCGAGCTCTTTCTTCGCTTTTTCGAGCTCAACAGTCAAATTCTCGATATCTTCCTTCGCCATTTCTCCCAACTCTGGATCATCAACCAACGCTTTCGCCTCTGTTATACCTGTGGAAAAATGTTCAATTTTTTTGTTCAATTCCAAAATAGCCTTAATCTCAGCCAATCTTCTCGACTTCGCCGCAAACTCCGGATCAGCATAAGCCTCCGGTTTTGCCAAAAACGTCTCAATATCTTTACTTTCATTCTCTAATTTTCTAAAATCCATGCTATAATTATAGCATAATTTATCTGGATCTTTAGCTCAGTTGGCTAGAGCGTACGATTCACATTCGTAAGGTCACTG
>CAYZRN010000007.1:0-10848 GCA_964480855.1 uncultured Candidatus Saccharibacteria bacterium
TCTTCAGCCTCGGTGAGATCTTTCACCCGAGTGGTAGGCTCGATTTTAGCCTCCGCAAGGATGGCTTTACTGGTCGTGCGACCGATTCCGTAAACATAAGTCAGAGCAATCCAGACTTGTTTTTCGGAAGGGATGACGACGCTGGCAATTCTAGCCATATTTTAACCCTGCCTTTGCTTGTTCTTAGGTTTTTTCTTGTTGATGACACGGAGAACGCCTTTTCTGCGAACGATGATGTCATCTGGCGAGATTTTTTTCACACTGGCACGAACTTTCATGTGCTTAAAAATCCTTTCCTAATTATGGTTGTTATTAGTAATCTCCCCTGTAATTAAGGAGAAATTGACGATTTTCCAGAGATGGAGCGGAAAAATGTTGTAAAAATTACAACGTTTTTACATCTCTGTTAATCTTTGAGGCGGAAGCTGATTCTACCCTTTGTAAGATCGTAGGGGGTTAACTCAACTTCAACCCTATCACCGGGCACAAGACGGATAAAGTTTTTGCGCATTTTTCCGCTCATGTGCGCAATGATAATATGGCCATTCTCGAGTTCAACCCGAAATTGGGTATTAGGCAGAGCCTCCACGACTTTGCCGGTGAGTTTAATCACTTCCTTTTGACTAGCCATAAATTACCTGGCAATTTTAGCAGAAAAAGTCATTTTTTTCAAGAGGATTTTTGGAGTTTTTTGAGGTTTTTTCGGGATTTTGGAGGATTTTGGCGGATTTTTGGTGATTACCAAATAATCGGGGTTTTGCCGTGCTGCTCCAGATAGAGATTGGTCTTCGAAAAAGGTTTGCTACCGAAAAAGCCGCTGTGGGCGGAAAGGGGCGACGGGTGGGCAGATTCGAGAATGAGGTGTTTTTCGGCGTTGATGAGAGGTTTTTTCGAGCGGGCGTCGCGTCCCCAGAGAATAAAAACGAGATTTTCGCGGTCGTCGCTGAGGTGACGGATGGTGGCTTCGGTGAAAATCTCCCAACCGCGACCGCGGTGAGAGCCGGCGCGATGAGCCTCGACGGTGAGGACGTTGTTCAAGAGAAGAACGCCTTGGTTTTGCCAAGAAAGCAGGTTGCCGGTGTGGTTGTGATGGGTGCCGAGGTCGGAATCGATTTCTTTATAGATGTTGATGAGCGAAGGCGGGATAGGCGCGGAGGGCGGAACAGAGAAGGCGAGACCGTGGGCGGCGCCTGGAGTGTGATAGGGGTCTTGGCCGAGAATGACGACTTTGATGGCGGAAAAATCGGTGGTGAAAGCGGAAAAAACTTGTTGTTTTTTGGGGAAAATGGTCTTTTTCTCATATTCTTCAGAGAGAAAGGCCGAAAGTTCTTTGAAATAGGGCTTCTCAAATTCGGACTGTAAAAAAGATTTCCATGATTCGTGCATGGGATTATTATAGCACTTCAAGAAAATTGCGTCTTTAGACGACTCTAAAGAACATTATAGCACACTATGCCAAAAAAGTCAAGCTTTTAGTTTTTCGCGGAGGATTTTTTGGGCGACGGAAGGGTTCGCCTTGCCGCTGGAGGCTTTCATGACTTGGCCGACGAGGAAGCCGAGGACTTTTTCTTGACCGGCTTTGAACTCGGCCTGGGCCTTTGATGTGGCGGGGTCGGAGAGAACTTTGTCGACGATGGCCTCGAGGGCGGCGAGGTCGTTTTCCTGGAGAAGATTCAATTCTTTCGCGATGATGCGAGCGGATTTTTCACGCATATCGGGGTCGAAGAAACGAAGAAAGACCTCTTTTACGGCGGTGCTGGAGAGCTCGCTATTGTCGGCCATGGTGGCAAGGTCGATGAGTTGGGTGGCGGAAGGGAGATTGTTGAACATCTCGACGGATTTTTCCTCGGCTAGAAGCACAGAGGCGAAAAGGTTGGAGATGCGGCGCAATTTGGCGGCGAGATCGGAAGCGGAAGCGAGCGCCTCTGCGATGCTGTGTAGGGATTCCATGAGATCCTTGTAGTCGAGCAAGATCTCGAGAGTGTCGGGGGAGATACTGTCACGGAAGAGGCGGCGATAGTCGGCGGGGAGGAGAGGGAGGGCGGCACGCTCGACGGCGACGAAGTCCTCGGAGAGATTGAGCGGCGGAAGATCAGGCTCGGGCATGTAGCGGTAGTCGGCGGCGACTTCTTTGGAGCGCTGGGCGGTGGTTTCGCCGGTGGCGTCGTTCCAGCCACGGGTTTCTTGGACTACTTTTTCGCCAGAGTCGAGCAATTTCGACTGACGTTTGATTTCGTATTCGACGGCGCGCTCGACGGAGCGGAAGCTGTTGAGGTTTTTGATTTCGGCGCGAGTGCCGAGATGGTCGGAGTCCTCAGGGGCGAGGGAGATATTGACGTCGAAACGCATATTGCCGTTATAGAGGTCGCCGAAGGAGACGCCAGAGAAGGTCATGAGGCGCCAGAGTTCTTTGCAGTAGTCGCGAGCGTGGGCGGCGGAGTGGATGTCGGGCATGGAGACGATTTCAATCAGGGGCGTGTCAACGCGGTTGAGGTCGACGAGAGAATAGGTGTCGAAATGGGAGAGTTTGCCGGCGTCGCCCTCGAGGTGGGCGTGCTCGATGCGAATTTTGGTGCCGTCAGGGAGTTCGACGAAGCCGGCGCCGATGATGGGGGAGAAAAACTGGGTGATTTGGTAGCCCTTTGGCGAGTCGGGGTAAAAATAGTGTTTGCGGTCGAAGCGGGACTTCAAGTTGATGGCGGCGTTCATAGCAAAACCAGCGCGAACGGCGAGTTTGACGGCGGCGCCGTTTAGGCGGGGGAGCATGCCAGGGAGAGCGTAGTCGACAGGAGAGACGCAAGAGTTCGGCTCTTTGTCGCGGGCGTCGTTGTCGACCTCGGAGAAGAGTTTGGTTTTGGTGGCGAGCTGGACGTGACACTCGATACCGATGGTGGGGAGATATTTAGTCATGGATTTTACCTCTGTTAAACTTGACAAAATGCTTATTCTTTGATATAATGAGGGGATATACTGTCATTAGATGGCTCCTAGGTCTTTTAGGGCTTGTTTGAAAGTCTGGAGCGCGTGGCGGGCTTGGGGGTATTCGAGGCTGAAACCGTGTTCGTGGGCGATTTGGTTGCGAAGTTTGTGAGCATACCAGACGGCGTTGAGTTGGGAAAAACGTTCGCTGGATTTTTTCAGGCGGTCACCCATGGTCTTCCCTGGCACGCCCATCTCGCAGAGGGCTTTGTCGAGAAGTTTGTCGGCGTCGACGACGGTGATGTTGTAGCTCAAGGGGTTGTCCTTCGAGAGGGCGTTTTCGATGCGCAAAAAGTCGGCTTGGTATTCCTCTTTGTTGAAGGAATAGGCCTTTTTACTGGTGAGCAAGATGGCGAAGAAAATCAGAATGCCGACGATAACGATGGCGATGCCAAAAACGATGACAGAAAATTCCATTAGAGTAGCTCCTCCGAGAAGTTGATGATGGTTTTGTCGCTACGGCGAGGGCCGATGAGCTGGAGACCGATGGGGAGGCCAGAAGCGGTGGCGCCAACAGGGACAGAAAGGGCGGGGAGGCCGGCGAGGTTGATCGGGGTGGACATGACGTCTTCGAGATACATGGCGACTGGGTCGTTGACCTTTTCGCCGAGTTTGAAGGCGGGGTTGGGGGCGACTGGGGTGAGGATGAGGTCGCATTTTTTGAAAGCCTTGGCGTATTCTTGGATAATCATGGTGCGGGCTTTGGCGGCTTTTAGATAATAGGCGTCATAGGAGCCGCTAGAGAGGACGAAGTTGCCAATCATGATGCGGCGTTTGTTTTCGCGCATGAAGCCCTCGGAACGAGTGTTTTCGAAAAGCGAGGAGAGGTCGGCAGAATCGGCGGAACGGAAGCCGTAGCGGATGCCGTCGTAGCGAGAAAGGTTGCTGGCGACCTCAGCGGGCTGGATGATGTAGTAGACGGCGAGAGCGTATTTTAGAACCGGCATGCTGAGCTCGACGATTTCGTAGCCCTTTTCCTCCAATTTTTTGACGGAGTTTTTCAAGGTGGTGAGGATTTCGGGGTTGACGGAGCTGTTGTCGAAATCTTTGATGATGCCGATTTTTTTCACTCTTTCGGTGGCGCCGTCATAGAAATCAGGGAGAGTGGTGAGGTCTTTCGGGTCTTCATGGGCGCAAATTTCCATGAGGAGGTCGAGATCGGCGGGGGATTTCGTGAAAAAGCCCATGGTGTCGAGAGAAGAGCCCATGGCGACGACGCCGTAGCGACTGGTTGCGCCGAAAGTCGGTTTCAGACCGAAAACGCCGTTGAAAGAGGCGGGCTGACGAATGGAGCCGCCGGTATCGGAGCCAGTGGCGAACTGAACAAGGTCGAGGGCGACAGCGACAGCCGAGCCACCAGAGGAGCCGCCGGCAACGCGGTCTTGGTCCTTCGAGTTCAAAGTGGGGCCGAAATAGGAGTTCTCGGTCGAGGAGCCGTGAGCGAAAGCGTCGAGGTTGGTTTTGCCAATCAGGATGGCGTCTTCCCTTTCGAGCTGGCGAACGATGGTGCCGTCGAGGGGGGATTTGAACGGCTCAAGGATATGTGCGGAGGCGGTGGTGGTGCCGAATTTGGTGAGGAAATTATCCTTGAGGGCATAGGGGACACCAGCGAGGCGGCCGACCTTTTCGCCGTTTTTGATTCTTTCGTCGATGTTTTTGGCCTTCTCTATGGCCTCGGACTCGAACAGAGAGGTAAAAATGTTGTAATTTTTACAACGTTTTATTTTCTCGAATGATTCTTGGACCATTTTGAGAGCTGAGTTGGATTTGGTGGCGATGTTCATCTCTATAGTACCTTTGGGACTTTAATTTGGTGTTCTTTTTCGGTTTCGGTGAGGGCGAGCAGGGCTTCGCGGTCAGCGTCTTGGGGCAGGATTTTGTCGCCACGCCAGACGTTTTCCATCTCGAAACACTGGAAAGTCGGCTCGACGCCGTCGGTGTTTAGTTCGTCGAGTTGGGAAATGTATTTCAAGATGTTTTCAAGGTCGCCGCTGAGGGCCTCGGCCTCGTCGTCGGAGACGGAAAAATTTGATAAATTAGCTAGATGTTTTATTTCCTCGCGAGTAATTTTCATTAGATTGATTATACCATAATTTTATTTTTTTCCTATGATATAATTAGCATATGAAATTTGAGCTTGTGAGCAAATATCAGCCAACTGGAGACCAGCCGAGCGCAATCCGTAAATTGACGGACGGGCTGCTTGGCGGCGTGAGAGAACAGACCTTGCTCGGGGTGACTGGTTCGGGGAAGACGTTCACGATGGCGAATTTGATTCAGAATTTCCAGAAGCCGACGTTGGTGCTGGCGCACAACAAAACCCTTGCGGCGCAACTTTATGCTGAATTCCGCAATTTTTTCCCGAAAAATGAGGTGCATTATTTTGTTTCGTATTTCGATTATTATCAACCGGAGGCTTATATTGCCGCGACGGATACCTACATCGAGAAAGATTCGATGATTAACGAGGAAATTGACCGGCTGAGACACGGCGCAACAGAGGCGCTTTTGACGCGGCCGGACGTGATTGTGGTGGCGTCAGTGTCGTGTATTTATGGTATCGGTTCGCCGGCGCATTATACCGAAATGTCAATTCCGCTGAAGCACAAAAACGGGACTTGGGTGAAAATTGGCGAAAACAAGCCGATTTTGCAGGGTGATTTTCTGCGCGAACTGATCAACATCCAATATCACCGCAACGATATCGCGTTCGAGAGGGGGAATTTCCGCGTGATGGGGGATACGGTCGACCTCTTTCCGGCGAGCGGAGAGTGGGGATATCGGTTTGAATTTGGGTTTGATAACCTCGAAGTAGTAAAAATCATCGACCCGCTGACGGGCGAAGTGAGAGAAAAGCCAGAATTTTTGCATATTTTTCCGAATACGCACTACGCAACGCCGCGAGAAGACCTCGAGCGGGCGCTGGTGAAAATCAAAGCAGAATATGACGAAAGGTTGAAATTTTTCGAGCAAAACGAGAAGTTTCTCGAGGCGCAAAGGCTATCGCAGAGAACGAAATATGACCTCGAGATGCTGAAAGAAACTGGGTTTGTGAAGGGGATTGAAAATTATTCGCGCCATCTCGAGGGGAGAGCGGCGGGAGAGCCACCTTCGACATTGCTCGACTTCTTCCCTGAGGATTTTTTGCTACTAGTGGATGAATCGCACATGACTCTGCCACAGGTGAGAGGGATGTATAACGGAGACCACGCGAGAAAGATGAGTTTGGTGGAATATGGTTTTCGGCTGCCGAGTGCGCTGGATAACCGGCCGCTGATGTTTGCGGAATTTGACCGCCATATCAAACATGCGATTTATGTCTCGGCGACCCCTGGGGATTATGAGCTGGCGCATTCGCCCGAGCCGGTGGAGCAAGTGATTCGCCCGACGGGGCTGCTCGACCCTGAGGTGGAAGTGCGGCCGATTGAAGGGCAGATTGATAATTTGATGGAAGAAATCGACCGCAGGATTGCGAAAAAACAGCGAGCGCTGGTGACAACTTTGACGAAACGGATGGCGGAGGATTTGACCGACCACCTGAAGGAGTGCGGGATCAAGACCGCTTATATCCATTCGGACGTGGACACGCTGGAACGGGGAGATATTTTGAGGGATTTGAGAGCGGGGGTGTATGACGTTTTGGTCGGGATTAACCTCTTGAGAGAGGGGCTAGATTTGCCGGAAGTGTCGCTGGTGGCGATTCTCGACGCGGACAAGGAAGGGTTTTTGCGCTCGGAGTCGGCGCTGATTCAGACGATTGGGCGGGCGGCAAGGCACGTCGAGGGGAAAGTGGTGATGTTTGCGGATCATGTGACGGAGTCGATGGAAAAAGCGATTTCTGAGACGAATCGCCGCCGAGAGATTCAGAAGGCTTATAACGAAAAGCATCACATTACGCCCAAATCCGTGGCGAAGGAGATTTCGGCGGGGCTGAGGGCGATTATTCCTGAAAAAGAAGTGAAAAACGAGCTAAACCTCAAAAAAGTGCCGAAAGAGGAAATTCCGGTGCTAATCAAGAGCCTGGAGAGCGAAATGAAGCTGGCGGCGGCGAATCTCGAGTTTGAGAAGGCGGCAGCGATTCGAGACGAGATTGAGAGAATAAAGAAAGAAAAATAAGAAAAGAGGCCGAAGCCTCTTTCTTGCACTGATGCGCGCCCACCCTGGGGCACATTGTTTTGTTTTAATCCGCTGTTTGTTTTAATGTAGTCTCCACACTCCACTAATGAATCAGTGGAACCCCTGTGAAGCGTATCAGCTTACGCTTATTCTATAAAAAGATAAGCTTTTTGTCAAGAGGTGGATAACAAAAAATGTTGTAAAAATTACAACATTTTTCTAACAGGGGTGGAGGATTTTTAACAGAGGTGAGAAAAAGTGAGAAATTACCAATCTTCGACCAGGGTAAACTCTTTGCCGGCGATAGAGATGATGGAATCTGGTTCGGCGCCAAGAGAGGTGAGTTCGGCGCGGATACCGAGTTTTTTCATGATGTCACGGAGACGGTTAAGAGAGGCATAGTTCTCCATATCGGTGCGGCGAGCAAATTTTTCGATTTTTTCGCCAGTGACGATGAATTTTCCATCCTCGGTTTTTTCGACTTTGAAGGTGTTTTTGTAGTCGGAGGCTTTCAGGGAGATGGTCGGGACGGCCGGAGATTCTGGTTCAGCGGCGGATTTTTCAGAGGATTTCGGGGCGGTTTCGATGACGGATTTGAGGGCGCGGAGGAGATCATCGAGGCCTTGGTGAGCAACAGAGGAGATGGTGAAAATTTTGGCGGTTTTGTTCTTTGAGAGAATGGATTTTTGTTGCATCGCGAGAATTTCTGGGTCGAGACCTTCGCATTTGGTGAGAGCGACGATTTCGGGGCGGTTTTTCAAATCGGAATATTTGTCGAGCTCGCGGCGAATGATAGCGTAGGACTCGCCGGCGTCGTTCGCGTAGGCGTCGATGAGATGGAGCAGAACAGAGGTGCGGTCGACATGGCGGAGAAAATCGTGGCCGAGACCTTTGCCTTCGGCGGCACCCTCGATGAGGCCAGGGATATCGGCGATGAGAATGTCTTTTTTGTCGATGGTGGCGACACCGAGATTGGGGACGATGGTGGTGAAGGGGTAGTCGGCGATTTCAGGTTTGGCGTTAGAGACGACAGAGAGGAAGGTGGATTTGCCAGCGTTGGGGAGACCGACTAGGCCAACATCGGCGAGGAGTTTCAGCTCGACGTCGGCTTCGTATTCTTCGCCGGGTTCACCGACTTCGGCGATGATTGGGGCTTGGCGGACGCTGGATTTGAAATGAGCGTTGCCGAAACCGCCTTCGCCGCCTTTCGCGACAATGGCTTCTTCGCCATCATGGGTCAAATCAGCGACGATTTCCTCCCCTTTTTTGACGATGGTGCCGATGGGGACTTCGATGACGAGATTTTTCCCGCTACGACCAGCGGAGCGAGTGCCAGAACCGTTTTTGCCGTCCTCGGCGCGGAGTTCTGGAGTAAAACGCAAGTCAAGAAGCGAACCGGTGTCTTTGTCGGCACGAAAAATAATGCTGCCGCCGCGACCACCGTCGCCGCCATCTGGGCCGCCTTTGGGGATGTAGATTTCGTGACGGAACGAAACAGCGCCGTCGCCGCCCTTGCCGGCCTTGAGACTTACTTTTACTTTATCGATAAATTGCATAACTAAATTATAGCATAAATTGCCGAAAAAAGCTAGTGAATGTAGTTGTAGGTGCCGACGAGGTTGGCAGGGATTTCGGACTCGGTGATACGATATGGAACACCGAGGTTCATTTCGCGGACAGTGATGGAACCATCGTCGTTGACGGCGGTGACATAACCGACGTGGCCGTAGTAGCTACCGCCAGTGGTTTGGAAGACGGCGCCGACTTCTGGGGTGTGGTTGACGACATAGCCCATATTGGCGAAAGTGTTGGCCCAGGCACTAGCGTTACCAACTGCACCGCCAGGGAGAGGTCCGAGAGAGCGAGAATCCGTGGCGCGCATATACCAAGCATACCAAGTACATTGGCCAGCGACACCAGGGTTGCCCGGGGAGTTGACCCAGAAACCAGTAGCGATGACGCGCAAATTATCGCGGGAGCTATAGGAACCAGCGTAAGTATAGGTGTAGGCATAGGTGACAACAGGGGCGACGTATTCCGGGCGCTCGTTGGCAGGGAGAGAGCCGTCGGGGAGGACGATTCTCAGACCCTCGCTGAGGGATGCGATGGTCTCGAGGTCGTTACAGGCGATGATTTCGTCGGTAGAGGAACCGTATTTTTGGGCGATGGAGGCAACGTTGTCACCGGATTTGACGGTATAGACGATGCCAGAGGCGCCAGGGATGGCGAGGACTTGGCCAACGGAAAGACTGGTGGTTTTTAAGTTGTTGCTCCAGCGGATTTGGTCGGTGGAAATGCCGTATTTTTGGGCGATGGAATCCATAGTTTCGCCGTCGGCGACGGTGTAGTAGGTGACGCCACAACGAGAAAGGTGGGATGTGTCGGTAATGACGTGTTTTTCGAGTTTTTCAGAGGAGCTTTGGCCGGCATTGCTGAGAACGGAGACGGTGACGTAGTTGGAGGAAATAATTTCGCTAGAGGCGAGTTTCATGGAGTCGGCAAGAGAAGCGACGGTATAGAATTCGGAAAGTTGGCTAGTCGAGACGCCACTAAAGTTGTTGTTGGCGAGGGATTCCATGCTGAGGGTGTTGGTCGTGGCACTGGATTTGTTCATGGAGCCGATAAAAACTAGGCCGAAAATAGCAAGAACGGCGAAAAAATATGGAAAATAGGCCTTCAAGAAGGATTTTTGGACAGATTTTTGAGACTTTTTAATCATAATGAAATATTACAGAGTTCTTGGCAATGGTCGCGAATGTTGGCTTGGTGCCCAGAATCTGCATCACTATAATACATCTTTCCGTCGTCTCCTGTCAAGAAATAGAGATAAGAGGTTTCGGCTGGATTGGCGACGGCTTTGAGGGCAGAAAGGCCGGGATTCGAGATGGGGCCACAGGGGAGACCGGCGTAGCGACGGGTGTTGTAGCACGAATCAATAGAGATGGCGGCGGAGTTGTCGGTGTAGACTCGGCGATCCGGATCGATGAGATTAACAGCATAAGAGACGGTGACGTCGCTGCCTAGAGGGATGTCGTTGCGAAGGCGGTTATAGAAGACACTGGCGACAGTCGGCATATCGGCGGCGTTAGCCTCTTTTTGGATGATTGAGGCGAGAATGATGCCTTCGTGGAGAGAAAGGCCCTGGGCAGCGAATTTTTCGGTGAAATTGTTGGCGACGATGACGTTATAGAACTCATCTAACAGGGTTTTGATGATGGACTCGACGCTGTCGCCCTGGGCAAATTCGATGGTTTCGCCGTAGATATAGCCCTCGAGAGAGGCGGTAGCTGGTTTCGAGGTGAGTAGAGGGTGGTCATAGGTGGTAGAAAAGGCAAAATCGATTTCATCCTCGGAATAGCCGTTTTCGAGAAGAGTTTTCTTGAAATCGGCGAGCGTGCCACCAGGGAGAGTGGTGAGACGAAAGACTACAACGCCAGCCGAACCGTCGACCATAGCAGCGACGATTTCAGGGGTGGACATGGTGCGGTTGAGATCGTATCTGCCAGCTTTGAGACCAGTAGAACCACTGTGGAGGTGAGCGTGAATACGAAAGCTCAAGGTGCTTTGGATGAGACCGCGATCTTTGAGGACGTTGGCGATATCAGAGATGGACATACCTTCGCTAACGACAACACTGCGACTCTTGCAGGCGTCGGGTTCTTTGGCGATGAGTTCTTCAGTGGAACAATCAATGCCGGCAGCGACAGGGGCAAGCGAGCCGTTATAGATGCAATCGACGATGAAGCTGAAAAA
>CAYZRN010000008.1:0-3222 GCA_964480855.1 uncultured Candidatus Saccharibacteria bacterium
GAATTTCTGGGGCGGAGCCGAAAAAGGGGAAGAAAGGATTGGTTATTGGAGGGGGTGCTTTTTCAAAAGACGGACCGCTGGATATGAGGATGGACCAACGTCAGAAGTTGACGGCGGAAGAGATTGTGAATACGTGGAGCGAAAGGGAGCTGGCTGAACTTTTTGTGGAATATGGCGAGGAAAAATCTGGTTTTTCCAAAATGATTGCGCGAGAAATTGTGCATCAACGACCGTTTCACTCGACAAAAGAGCTAGCAGAGCTAATCAAAAGCAAAGCGAGATTTTCGCATACGCATCCGGCGACGAAGATTTTTCAGGCGATTCGGATTCAGGTGAATGACGAGTTGAACGAAATCGAAAAAACCTTGCCGCTAATTACGAAAATTTTGAAGCCTGGGGGGAGGGTGGCGATTATTACCTTTCATAGTCTGGAAGATCGGTTGGTGAAAAAATATCTTAAGGAAGTGAGTAGCCTCGGGGAAGAGTCGGAGCTGAAAGTGATTACGAAAACGCCGATAGTTGCGGGAGAAATGGAGTTGATTACCAACCCACGCGCGAGAAGTGCAAAATTGCGGGCGGCAAGACGGGCTTGAAAGACAAATTAGGGTTTTTCGGGACGACGGCCAGAAGCTGAGCCCTCGGGTGGTTTGATAATAAAAATAAAAAAACAAAATAAAAAAGGAGGCATTATGCCAAAGCAAATTATTGTTAAGAACAAAAGCCGCGCACAGAAAGTGACGGTACGTTTTAACTAAGAATCTATGACATGGGCGGAAACGCCTGCCAATTAATTTTGGTTGTTGTAGACAAAAATTGGAGTGTGGAGAAAGTTGACCTTCCTCTTTAGCGCGGCCAAGTCACTTATTGCTCTGCTTGGTTTGCGCTGAGGATCTTGGAAAATTTTTGAAGCGAAAAATAAAAATAAAAATAAAAATTGCGAAAACATGAGGAATAATAATCAAACTTTTGTAACTAGGCGTGGGATGGGCGCGATGGAGACAAGTTGGACACGTAACCGAAATACTGTGAGGCATACCTCAAAAGGTTTGGGGAAGATTTCGTATAGTCTGGTCGTGGGGATGTTGACTTTGATTGTGGGTTTGATTTATGTGGCGCAGGGAACGAAGGCGACGAGCTATGATTATCAGATTTCGGAAGTCGAGGAGCAGATTGCGGAACTAGAGGCGAAGAAGGATGATTTGGCGGTGGAGCAGGCGAGGTTGACTTCGATTGCTGCGGCGAGTACGAGTGAGGTTGCGGTTAATATGGAGGATGCAACTGTGGCTGGTTATGCCGCGGAGTAATATGATATAATTATAAGCAGAATGAACGGGAAACGCGTTTGGTTTTTGCGGGTTGGATTGATGGTCGCGGTGCTAGCAATCGCGGTGAGGCTTTTTTATATTCAGATTATCCAACATGATGAATACGTCGCGAAAGCGGCGGCTGAGCACGTTTCGGAAAATGTGATTGAGGCGGAAAGAGGGGAAATTTTCATGATGGACGGCGAAAATGCTGTGCCGGTTGTTTTGAATGAGACCGTTTATTCGGTCATTTTTGATCCTTTGATGGTGGATGAGGAAATTGCGAAGAATGTGTTGGAGAAATATGCGAAGGAGAATTTGGTGGCGGAGTGGGAAGATGTGTTTCGAGACAAGACGGTGAGATATTTTGTGGTGGCGAGAAATGTGAGTTTCGAGAAAGCGAAGAAAATTGAGGAAGAAGAGTTGGCTGGGGTGAGTTTTGAGAAAAGGACGAAGCGAGTTTATGCCGAGGGGGAGATGGCGGCGGGGGTGCTGGGGTTTGTGAACGTGGATGGGAAGGGACAATATGGAGTCGAGGGAGCGTTCAACCAAGAACTGGCGGGGAAGAATGGGGTTTTGAAGGCGGTGAGAGATGCGAGCGGGGTGGCGCTGTCGATCGGGGACAACAATGTGGAAATTCCGGCGGAGGATGGGAAAGATATTGTTTTGACGATTGATCGGAATATCGAGACGAGAGTGGAGCAGATTTTGAGTAAATATGTCGAGAGCACGGATGCGGACAATGCGAGTGCGGTGGTTTTGGACCCGCAGACGGGGAAAGTTTTGGCGATGGCGAATGTGCCGACGTATGATCCGGCGAATTATGGGAATGTGAAAGATGCGAAAGCGTATGTGAATAATGTGACGGAAGTAGCATATGAACCGGCGAGTGTGTGTAAGACGTTTACGTTTGCGGCGGCGATTGACCTCGGGGTGATGTCGGCGGCAACGACATATTATAATTCTGGGACGATGACGGTTGATACGTTGACGTTTGAGAATGCGTGGAAGGGGCAATATGGCACGATTACGATGCAAACGGCGTTTGATTATTCTTTGAACACGGGGTCGGCGACGGCGCTGCAATTGATTGGTGGCGGGAGTTTCAACGAGACTGGGCGACAGAAATTATATGATTATTATCAAAAATTTGGACTGGGGCAGTATACCGGGATTGAGTTGTTTGAGGCGCCTGGGTTTGTGCCAGAGCCGAATGCGTATGAATATACGATGGATTTTACTTATGCGACGACGACGTTTGGGCAGGGGATGAATTTGACGATGATTCAAGTGGCGGCGGGGGTGGCGTCGGTGATTAATGGTGGATATTATTATGAGCCAACGATTTTGGCGGGGGAGATGGTGGATGGGAAGTTCTCGGCGGCAGAGCAAAAGCCGTCGGTGAGACAAACAGTGAGCGAGGCGACGAGTGCGGCGATGAGAGAGATGCTTTGGGGGACGCGGAGGACGAAGAGGCTGACCGGGGTTGATAAGGCTGGATATTATGTCGGGGGCAAGACGGGGACGGGGCAGGTGGTGCAGGATGACGGAAGTTATTCGGAGGCTTCGGCACGAGGCGAAACGGTGGGGGGGTATGTTGGGTTCGGAGGAGCAGAAGGCGAGATGCCGGCGTATGTGGTGATGATTAAACTTTGGGGGGAAGGGAAGCATATCGGCGGTGAACAGGTGGTGCCGGTTTTTGACGAAATCAATAGCTATCTGTTAGATTATTTAAAAATTCAGCCGAAAGTGTAGTAAAATAGGGTTATGGATAAAGTATCTGATGAGTTTTTCTATGGTTTGATTTTGGCACTCGGGAGTTTTTTGCTTTCGATGTTTTTGACGCCGATTTATACGTTTTTTGGCACCTAAGGTACAAGGACAACTTTCGAAGTTGTAATCTCCTTTGCCGATTACT
>CAYZRN010000008.1:3232-10667 GCA_964480855.1 uncultured Candidatus Saccharibacteria bacterium
TTATACGATTTTTGCGTATTAATATAAGTTTTGGAAAAAGCAGAAGAAGGAGACTTTGACAGGCGAGGCTTTGCCGGTAATGACGAAGTTGCACGCGCACAAGTTCAAACGAGCTTTTCCGACCATGGCGGGGATTGTGGGGCTGGTTGTGGTGGCGATTGTGACGGTGCTGTGTAATTTTAGTCGACGTTGGACCTGGTTGCCGCTAGCGGGGTTTGTGGGCGGCGGCGTAATCGGGCTTTTGGACGATTTGATTAATATCCTCGGGAGCGGAAAAGGCGCGGCGGGGCTTCGAGCGCCGGTGAAGATGTTTTTGATTACGATGGTGGGGTTGCTTGGTGGTTGGTATTTTGCGGTGAAGCTCGGGATGACGGACGTGATGGTACCGTTTGTGGGGGAGATTGAAATCGGGGTGGTGGCGATGATTCTTTTGTTTGCGTTTGCGGTGGTAGCGACGAGTAATGCAGTGAATATTACGGATGGATTGGACGGGTTGGCTGGTGGAATTATGATGCTGGCGTATGGTGCGTATGCGGTGATTGCGATTTTCCAAGGTGGTTGGGAGCTGGGAGCGTTTTGTTTGACGGTGGTGGGGTGGCTGCTTTCTTATACTTGGTTCAACGTGCCGCCGGCGAGGTTTATGATGGGGGATACGGGGTCGTTTGCGCTGGGGGCGGGTCTGGGCGTAGTGGCGATGATGACGGATGCGTTTTTGCTACTACCGGTGATTGGGATTATTTTGGTGATTGAGGCGGGGTCGAGTTTGCTGCAAATTACAAGTAAAAAAGTTTTCAAGAGAAAGATTTTCATCTCGGCGCCTTTGCACCATCATCTCGAGGCAAAAGGGTGGGGAGAGGCGAAGGTAGTGATGAGGTTTTGGGTAATTGCGGGTGCGGCAGCACTTTTGGGTATTTTTATCGCGAGCGTAACTGGAATTATGTAAGAGGTAGTTGGTGCGGAAACATAAGAGTGACAGAATAATTGGAATTATTACGATTATTTTGTTGATTTTTGGGCTGGTGGTGATTTATGCGATTGGGCCGATGAGAGCGAATTTTATGAATGCGGCGTATGGCTCGAATTATAGCGAGAACTATTTTTTCATACATCAGTTGGTGGCGGTAGTGATTTCTTTGATTGCGTTTTTTGTGGCGTTCAAGTTTCCGTATGAAAAACTGCGAAAAATCTCGAAAGTAATGATTGGGCTGGGGATTTTGGCTTGTGTATTGCTCGAGGTGTTTGTTTTGATTGATAGCCCGCTGGCGAGTTGTCAGTTGGGGGCGTGTAGGTGGATTCGAGTGGGGGAATTTGGGACGATTCAGCCGGCAGAGATTTTGAAGCTCGGGCTGGTGCTTTATCTTGCGCAGCTAGCGGCCGAGAGAAAGAAGGAAGGGAAGTTGGAGAAGAACGATTTTTGGGTTCCGTTTACGGTGGTGGGGTGTTTGGCGATTTTGTTTGTGGTGTATTTTCAGCAAGATTTGGGCTCGACGGTAGTGATTGTGGCGATTATGATGGCGATTTTGTTTATGAGCGGGATGTCGGCGAAGAAAATCGGGATTGTGGTGGCGATTTTGGCGGCGTTTGGGGTGGTGGCGGTGTTGATTTCGCCGCATAGGATGGAGAGACTTTTGACTTTCACGAGTTCGGACGGGGCAGACACATATCATATCGACAACGCTTTGTTGGCGATTGGGACGGGAGGGATGACTGGTGTTGGGGTGGGGAATACAGTACAGGCGACGGGATATTTGCCAGAGTCGATTAATGACTCGGTGTTTGCGGTGATGGGGGAGACTTTTGGGTTTTTGGGGCTGATGGTGGTGTTGGGGAGTTTTACGATTTTGTTGTTTAGGATTTTGAAGTTGGTGGAGTTTTGTGGGGAAGAAGAATATGGACTGGTGGCGGCGGGCGTGTTTGCTTGGGTGGCGTCTCATGTGGTGATTAATATTGCGGCTATGACAGGGTTGATTCCGCTGACGGGGATTACGTTGCCGCTTTTGAGCTATGGTGGGACGAGCTTGGCGTTTACGTCGTTTGGGCTGGGGTTGGTGTTGCAACTATCATGTTATTCGAGAAGAAAAATAAAAGAAGAGAAACTAACAACGATAAGTACGAGAGGAGTCCAGGTATGAGATTACTGGTTGTGGGTGGAGGTAGCGGGGGGCATATTACGCCGGCGTTGGCGGTGGTGAGAGAAGTGTTGGAAAAGAGGCCGAGAACAAGGGTGGAATTCTGGACAGATAGAAAATATTATAAAAATGTTGTAAAAAATACAACAGAAATTGGGATGAAATGGGGGAATGAAAATAGTGTAAAGCGAGAATATATTCGAGTGAGAAGGATTTTGGCGGGGAAATTCAGGCGGTATGCGGGGTGGAAATTTGAGGATTATTTTCGACATTTTGATGTGACGTTGAAAGATTTGATTTTTGGGAATTTTTTGGGATTTTTGGGATTTTTGGGAGGGTTGGTGGTGAGTTTTGCGAGGCTTCTACCGAAGAAAAACCGACCAGATGTGATTTTTTTGAAAGGGGGATTTGTGGGGCTGCCGGTGGGGATAGCGGCGAAAATTTTGGGGATTCCGTATGTGATTCATGAGTCTGATATGGTGCCTGGGTTGGCGAACCGGATTTTGATGAAAAAGGCTGAGGTAGTGGCGATGGGGATGCCGTTTGAGGAGAAACAGGGAAGGGAAAAATGGCGATGGGTCGGAATTCCGGTGGGCGAAGAGTTTAAAAAAGTGAGTGCGGCGCGGACGAAGAGTTTGAAAAAGAGTTTTGGGTTTGATGAGGAAAAACTTTTGGTGGTGATTACGGGAGGAAGCCAAGGTTCGCTGAATCTGGACGAGGCGACACGGAGGATTTTGCCGGATTTGTTGGAGAAAGCGAGTGTGGGGTTGGTTGCGGGGCGCAAACACTACGAGACGATGATTGATTTGAAAAAATATGAAGATTGGGACAAGGCGAAATTGCAGTCGAACTTTCGGATGTGGGAATTTAACTCAGCGATGTTCGATCTTTTGGGCGCGGCGGACGTGGTGGTTTCGCGAGCGGGGGCAACGACGATTGCGGAGCTGGCAAATCTCGGAAAAGCGGTGATTTTGGTGCCGTATGCGAGGTTGCCGGGCGGACATCAGGTGAAAAATGCAGAGTTGCTCGAAAAGGAAGAAGCGGTTTTGGTGGTGAACGACGAAAAAATGCAGGAAAAACCAGAAATTCTTTTGAAGGCGATTTTGAATTTGTTGAAAAATGCGGATAAAAGGGAAGAGCTGGCCGCGAAGTTGCACGGCGAGGCGAAGCCAGAGGCGGCGAGGGAATTAGCAGAAATTTTGTTCGAGGTGAATGATGCGAAAAGGTAAAGAAAAAAAGTTGAGTGGGCGACTGATTGTTGAAAAACAGGAGCCTGAGCGTGAAGAAAAATCTCTGGACACGGAGAGGGAACGGGTGCGAAAGAGAGCGAAGAGAAAGAAGATTTTCTCGGCGATAGTGGCGGTGGTGCTCGGGGTAGTGCTGTGCGTGCTTTTGGGGGTTTTGGTGAAAAATCTAGCAGAACTTGCTGATCAAAAGACAAAAATCGCAGTGAGCGAGGAGAAAATTGAGCCAACGGTGAATGTGATTGATGAGAATGGGAATGGGGGGATTTCGGGGCGGATGAAGGAGTATATTGCTCAGCTGGAGTCTGATCTCAAGGACCTCGGATACGAGATGGTGAAGGCGGTTCTGCCGATGGGGAAGATGCGGGAGATTGATATTGATATTGCTGGGGTGGCGCCGTATTTTAAGGTGAATGTTGAACGAGGGGCGGCGGTGTCGGCGGAGGATATTGTTAGGATGATAAAATATCTGTCTGGGCAGGGAATGTTGGAGCAAGTGACATATGTTGACGTGAGGGTCGAAGGAAAAGCTTTTTATAAATAAAATAAGGAGGTAAATGAAAAAAGCGATGGAAGAATATGAAAAATTTGTGAGGAGGGAAATCAAGGATTATAACCGAAGCGAGGAGTTTTTGCACTATCACGAAGAGATGGTGCGTTGTTTTCAGCACGAGAGGCTAATTCATTTGATTATTACGTTGTTTTTCGTGGCGCTGACGTTGGTGTTTTTGGGGATGACTGGGTTTTTGATTGGAAGTGGCAAGGCGACATGGGAAGCGTGGCCGCTATATTTGGCTACCTTGCTTTTAACGATTTTGTCGGTGGCGTATGTGAAATACTATCATTATCTCGAAAATCACCTACAGAAGCTCTATAAGGCGACGGGGGTGATTAGCGGGTTCGAAAAACGGTTCTAATTCCCCAAGTTCGGGTTTTGTTCGGTTGAGGGCGAGTTGGAAATGAGTTCGTTGAAAATAATAAATGTTTTGGACGAACGAAAAAATGATAGAAGGCAAGGGAATCAGGGAAAAGTCAAATTTTTGGATTTTGGGCAAAAATTGGCCAAAAAAGCGGGTTTTTGGCATTGGGACGAGGGCTGGGACGGATAAAACGTTTATGACTGGGGTGAAAGGTGAGAATGTGAGCTATTTAGAGGGGTTTCCCCGCATTCTTCCCCTAGAAGATGAGTGTTGATGCGGCTTTTGTCCAAAGTGCTTATGTCTTAAAATCTGTATTGTGCGACATTGAAGATGTAAGGAAAAGTTGATGGTGGAGCCGGCTGGGGGTTGGCGGGTTTTTGGTTTGGTTCTGAAAAGTCGTGTAATTCCCTGTAGATTTTGGTATTTTTTTGAAAAGTTTCTTGGACTTTTTGGAGCTTTTTAGCGAAAAATCTGATTTTTGCCTTAAGGGGCCGGATTTTTGGGCTTTTTGGACCATAACAGAGGTTGATAGGGGAATTAACAGAGGTAGAACAGGGGTGGAGCCCCGAGGGACCGGCTAGGTTTAAGTTCGGTTTTTGTTCAGGTTTCTATTCTCCCTACTTATCTAGCTACACAGCGAGCTGAGAACCCGTAGCCCTTAGGGTAGCCGTTGACGTCCTGGGGGTTCAAGTACGATGAGCGGAAGACCAAGAAGTACGCGATCGAGGCATTGGTGACCTTACTCTCCAAGTAGCCGCCGTTGCTACCTCTGTAGGTCAGATTACCAGTGTTGTAGTGGTAGAGGCCCCCGCGGACGAAGGATGTTGTGCGTTAGTGTTTGATGGTGAGGAGGTTTTCGGGCGTGTCCTGAGGCTTATGGTGGGGTTTCTTGGCGGTTTTTGAGGCTTTCTTTGGGGCTGGTTTTTGGGGCTTTGTCGTTCCCTCTTCCTTGGTGGCGGCTTCGGCGAGGCGACCAAGATCGCGAAGACCGAGCCTGCCAGTCTTGGCTTCGGCGGTGTTTGGGGACAACTTCATCTTTTTGAAATCAGATTGGGGAGAAGAAGGTTTTTGTTTGATAAAATCTCTTTTTTGTGGTTTTACTTGAAAAATTAATTTGTCGGATTGTTTGCCGGAGTCGGAGAGTTCCTTTTTGTATTTTTCGGACTGCTCGATGGTATCGCGGATTTCGGCTTCGACGGCAGAACGGGGGCGAGAATAGAGCTCGCGGGAGCTTTTGATGATGGAATTGAGGTTGTCGTTGGGGGATTTGGGGATGCTGAGGGTGGTGGCGGAGAAAGCCGGGACCTTTTCGCCGTTGATAATCATGCTGATGATGAAGTGGCGATTGTTCATTTGGATGAGGTCGGAGGCTTCGAAGGTGGGTTCGAATTGTTTGATAAGGAGTGGAGCGTCGTCGGCGGAGACACGGAAAGAAATAGTGGTACCGACGTTGCCGAAGACGGCGTCGCGGACGCTCTCGGTCATTTGGGCGATGTATTGGTTGGCGACGGTGAGGTTTAGACCGTATTTTCTGGCTTCGGAAAGGATGACGGCGAAGGAATCGGTGGCGAAATTTTGGAACTCATCGACATAAAGATAGAATGGACGGCGATCTTTGACGTCGGGGATGTCGGAGCGGCTCATGGCAGCGAGTTGGACCTTGGTGACGAGGAAAGCGCCGAGAATGCTGGCGTTGTCTTCGCCGATGAGGCCTTTCGAGAGGTTGACGACGAGGATTTTGCCTTCGTCCATGATTTTTCTGATGTCGAAACTGGATTTCGGTTGGCCAACGATGTTGCGGATGATGGGGTTGGCAGTGAAGGCGCCGACTTTGTTGAGAACTGGGGCGATGGACTCGTTGATTTGTTTTTCGTTCCACTGGCCGAATTCGTGTTTCCAGAACTGGAGGACGGTGACGTCTTTACAATATTCGAGGGTTTCTTTGCGGAAATCTTTGTCGGTGAGCATGCGGGAGATATCGAGGAGGGTGGTTTCTGGGCGGTCGAGAAGGGCGAGGAGGGTGTAGCGGAGGATATGCTCGAGGCGCGGACCCCAAGAATCGCCAAACATGCGTTTCAAGACACCGATGACTTCAGAACAGACATTGGGTTTTCTCGACTCGTCGGAGAGTTCGAGAGGGTTGAAAGCGATTGGGTAGGCGGTATCAGCTGGGTTGAAATAGATGACGTCTTTGATGCGGCTTTCGGGGATAAAACGGAGGTTGTTGATGGCAAAGTCGCCGTGGGGATCGATGATGCAATAGCCCTGATTATAATAGATGTCGGAGAGAGCGAAAAGTTCGAGGAGGCCGCTCTTCCCTGCGCCGGTTTGACCAATGATGTAGACGTGGCGAGAGCGGTCGCGGCGGGTGAGGCCGAATTGGTGGTTGATGCCGCGGAAATTAGTGAGGCCGAAGGCCGAGACGTTTTCGTCGTCGGCTGGGTTGCCGGTGAGAATAGGGAGCTTTGAGGGCGGCTCGGCGGTTTTCGAGGAGGCCCAGACGATGTTGGGGGTTTCGACAGAAGTGTGGGGGAGGTGGTAAACGCTGGCGAGCTCGGAAATGTTGAGGACGAAGCCGGTGTTGGTGAATTGGCGGAGTTTATAGCCATCAAGTGCGGCAGGATCGAAGGAACTGCCGAGCATTTTGAAACCGTTGAGGTTAGTGGAATTGTATTGTTTGAAGGTGCCAACGAGGGCTTGCATGTTTAGTTTGGCGTCGATTTCATTGGGGCCAAGGTAGGCAAGGCGGATTTTGACTTCGTAGCCAAGTTTGGTGGCTTTTTCTTCGGCTTTAGCGATGCGGGTTTTGTCGCGCACGGAAAGCTCGATGGTGACTGGGGCGGCGGTGCCACCTTCAGGGGGAGTCCAGAGAGCGCGAAGGGCGGTGGCGAGATATGTGAAGTCGATGAGATTGGCTAATTTGAAAGCTTTCTTTCCGGTTTTGATGCGATCTACCCAGAGGTCGGTGGTTTTGTGCCAGTCGTCAGAGACGGGACGGGTGAGGATCTGAATCCAGAGTTCTTCGCTATTGTCGGAGTTGAGTTTGGCAAGGGTGCCGGTGATGCCAGCGAGAGGGTCGACTTCGAAGTTTTCGAATGTGTTGATGGGGAGTGCTTGTTTTTCGGTGAGACCGATTTCTGAA
>CAYZRN010000009.1:0-10448 GCA_964480855.1 uncultured Candidatus Saccharibacteria bacterium
AAAATGGATATAAAGAATATCATCACCGTTTTTCAAAATAGGTTCAAAATAATTTATATAACGCTCTTCGCTAATCGAACTTTTTTTCGGAATCAAACCATTTCTCACTTTGTCATAGAATTTGTGGGCATCAAAGTTATCCCAGCTCTCATATGGATAAAAAAGCTCACCATCAATACTATAAGGCATGCTAATTAAATGATAACCGTACTTTTTCGCCATCTTTGGCGTCATGTCGGTATCTGTGTCGGTAAATAAAACTACCATTTTTACTCCAAAATTAAAATTAAATCATAGATTGGCTGTCCGCCATCAATGGTGTATGTTTCGACTTTATTATACTCTTTTCTGAATTTTTTCTCTATGGACTTCGCTTCGTCTTTGTTGATGTCTTTTCCAAAAACAAGAATAGCAATATCGAACTTCTCCGCCTTGAGTTCTTTGGCTAAACCAAAAAACGTCGGGGAAATTTTTTTCGCTTCGGCTAAAATTTTTCCGTTCGAAAAACCAATATAATTACCAGTCACGACTTTCTTCCCGCCAATCGTTGCATCACGGGAGGCTTTCGAGATTTGTCCAGTTTTCACGCCAGCAATTATCTCGCCCAGATTTTTGATTAAATCCTCTGGAGTTTCAATCGTCGAGTCGAACATCGAAATTGCAGCATAACCTTCACCAATGGTCTTGGTTTTTATTACGCGCACATCTTTTTCGACCAAACCAGCAGCTTGTTCTGCCGACATAATAATATTTTTATTATTTGGGAAAATGAAAATAGTCTCAGCGTCAATTTCTTTTATCGCATCCACGAAATCATTAGTGGAAGGATTCATGCTTTGCCCGCCAGCAACAACCACGTCACAGCCGAGTTCTTCAAAAATTTTTATCATCCCTTCGCCGTTCGCGACAGTGATTATCCCGTATTTTTTGTGGGGTTTGCTTTTGAACTCTGAATTATTTTTTATCAAAGCGCCATTATGTTGCAAAGTCATGTTCTCGACTTTTATTTTTAGAAATTCACCGAAACCTTGGCAATGTGTCAGAACTTCGCCCGGAGTTTTCGTGTGCACGTGGGCTTTTACGATACTTCCATCTTGGAAAGCAACAACAGAATCACCTACCGACTTCAGATATTCGATAAAATCATCAACATTAAAATCGTCCAAGTTGATTTTCTTATTTTGTAGCCTCAAAAGAAATTCTGTACAATATCCGAATGTCAATTCGCTATTTTCGTCGAACAGGGAAACGTCGACATCGTGGTTGTTCATGGCGTGTTCGTTATCTCCGGAATTGCTTTCGACCACTTGACCATAAAGCGTGTTTCTCATTCCTTCAAAAATATACATCAACCCCACGCCACCACTATCGACAACGCCAGCTTCTTTTAGCGTTGGCAAAAAATCGGGCGTCCGTTTGATCGAGTTTCTCATCTCGTTTACTAAGTTTTCAAAATATTCTTCGAAAGACGAAGAAGTTTCTACTTTTGAACCGGCATAGTTTACGCTTTCTCTCAAAACTGTCAAAATCGTTCCTTCGACTGGCGTGGCTACTGCTCCATAGGCTTCTCTAACGCCCCACTGCATAGCTTCGTGAAATTCAGCCACACTAACCTCGATTTTTTTGTTCAGTCCCTCGGCAATCCCAGCAAAAATTCTTGATAAGATTACACCCGAATTACCTCGAGCCCCCAGCAACATCTCGCGGGCAATGTTTTTTGCCGCTTCGCCGACCCCAACTTTTTCTTCCAATGCTCCGCGCGCCGAATCAATCGTCATCGACATATTTTCGCCAGTATCGCCGTCAGGTACCGGAAAAACATTCAACTCATCAACTGTTTTTTTGTTGAGTCTCAAATTATTCGCGCCGTTTTTGACCAAATCGGAAAAAAGCGCCCCGTTTAATTTCGCGGTGTTCACTTCGACAAACTCGCTTTCTTTGGCCGCCCAGTTGTTTCGTAGAGTGGTAGATGTTTCACAATCGCCAACACAGAAACTGCAATTGTTCCCACCATAATCGCTAACTTATCTCCATACACTCCGATCGGAATCACGGCCAAAATTAGCAGCGAAAACATCACAAAAGCCCTGAAATACCCAGAAGTTGGTTTCAAAATATATTCAAAAATCAGGTTAGCAATTGCTAGCACGAAGAAAAGGGTCGGCATGGTCCAAGCCAGAAGCAACGCCGCCAATTCACCATAAATCGTAGAAATACATTTTCCGCCGGAAAAACCATGAAAAATCGAAAAAGCGTGCCCAAAAACCGGAGCAAACATCACTAACGCGAACAGGAAATTATTATAGTCGAGATATTTCATGGCGATAAAAACTGGCAGAAATCCCTTCAGCATATCAAGCAAAAGTCCGGACGCGCCCGCTACTTTTCCGCAACAGCGAAAAGCGTTGGCGGCTCCTGGATTCCCGTCGCTACTTACTTTACAAATGTCGGTTTTGTAGAAAACTAAACAAATCAGACGGCAAAACATTACGCTGCCGAGCAAATAACCACCGACAATAAGTATCAACCAAGGTAAAAAAGCCTCTATACTCATAAAATCCTTATTTTAGCATTATAACCTGAAACAAAACTAAATTCAAGCATAAGTTATTCGGCTAGAACTTTTTCATAAACCGCGATTAGTTCTTTCCCGGTCTCCCTTATGTCCTTTTTCAATGCGGTTTTTCTTGCCGCTTTCGTCAAATCTGGCAATTCATTATTCAGAATTTGTTTAATTTTTCGTTCAAAATCATCGACATCTTTTGCCAGATAGACATTTTTCCCGTCTTCCATCCATCCTTCAAAAACTGGAATATCTCTCAAAATAGCTTTTTGCTCACAAGCCGCCGCTTCCAAGGCAGGAATACCTTCAGTTTCTTCGAGCGTGGGGAATACATACAAATCGGCGCCAGACATCGCCGCTTTTATCATCTCCGCTTTGACGTGCCCAGGGAATTTGACATTCTTCGGCGCATTTTTTAGAGCTTCTTTGATTTCCCGCGGGATAACTGCTTTGGTTGTGTGCCCAAACCAAATGAATTGATATTCTGGTAATCTTTTCGCTAGCTCCACAAAATCAATAATGCCTTTTCTTTTCAAAAATAGTCCAATTCCGAGCACAACTTTGTCGTCTTTTTCAAAACCATATTTTTCTCGGAATTTTTTGCCCAACTCTTTATCTTTTTTAAAAAATTTTGTATCAACTCCGTTTGAAATCGCATAAATATTTTTCAAACCATAATTTTCGAGCAATCTTTTCGAATATGGAGTTGGCGTGATGATTGCGTCACCGAGGCTGTAACATTTTTTTATCCATTTTTTGAAAAGTGGCGCAATTTGGTTCGAAAAAATAAAAGAGTTGCGAAAATCTTCTTCGGTCGAGTGAGCATGATAAACAACTTTTTTCCCATTTTTGCGTGCCTTTTTGGCCATCAAAAAAGATTTCGGACCATAAAAATTTAGATGCAAAATATCAAAATCATCACTAGGGTTGAGCGTATAAGGAATATCGTTTTCTTTCAGCGCTTGTTCTTGATGGCGAATCGCCTTTCCGAGACCGGATTCCTTGGTCAATTTTTCAAACTCTGTATACAGCAAAACTTTATAGCTCATGATATCTCACATTGTATCAGGAAATTGATTTTCTTTATAGATTCATATATACTAAAAGCATAAAGGAGAAAAGAAAATGACAATAATTTGGATAATTTTGGCGATTGTAGTCGTTCTCGCAATCGTCTTTGCGGCGACCTATAATGGTCTCGTCAAATTAAATGAACGCGTGAACGAAGCTTGGTCTGACATTACCGTCCAACTAAAACGCCGCTCCGATCTCATCCCGAATCTCGTCGAAACGGTCAAAGGCTATACTAAGCACGAAAACGAAGCCATCAAAGCCGTTTCTGATGCTCGTGCAAAAATGATGGGCGCTCGCTCCGTCGCCAGCACCGCCGAAGCCGATAAAAACTTCATGGGCGCGCTTTCTCGTTTGATGGCAATTTCCGAGTCCTACCCAGAACTCAAAGCCAACGAGAACTTCAAACAACTTTCCGCTGAGCTGTCCGACACCGAGGATAAAATCCAAGCCGCTCGCCGTTTCTACAACGCCGGCGCCAAGGAACTCAACACGAAAGTAAAAACTTTCCCCACCAACCTTATCAACAAAATCGTCGGCCACTTCAAACTTCGCGAATACTATGAAGTAGACGAGGCCGAACAAGCCAAAATCGCCAAAGCTCCAGAAGTCAAATTCTAATGTATAAGCATATCGCAGCCAATAAACGCAATACAATTTTGATTATTGCCGGTTTTATCGCCTTTATCGGTTTTATTGGCTGTGTTTTTGCTTACGCATATAATAATATATATTTAGCAATTTGGGTTTTTCTCTTAGCTTCTCTCTACGCAGTCATCCAATATTTTCTCGCCTCTTCGCTTGCTATGGCTATGACCGGCGCGAAGGAAATCGAGAAAAAGGATTGCCCGCGTCTTTACAATATCGTCGAAAATCTTTCGATTACCACCGGCCTGCCGATGCCTAAAGTCTGCCTCATTGACGATCCAGCTCCCAACGCTTTCGCAACCGGGCGCGACCCAAAAACTGCCGTTGTTGCCGCCACTACTGGGCTCCTGGAAATCATGAACGACAAAGAACTAACCGCCGTCATGGCACACGAAATGTCCCACGTCAAAAACTACGACATCCGAGTTTCGATGATTGTCTTCGGACTCGTTTGTGTCGTCGGTTTCATTTCCGACCTCGGGTTCAGAATGTTGATTACTAGCAATCGTCGCAGCAGCAGCAACGACGATCGTAGTCCAATCGGCCTCATCATTGTCATGCTGACTTCGATTCTTGCTCCGCTCGCCGCCGCTCTCGCCCAAATGGCCGTTTCTCGCGAGCGCGAATATCTCGCCGACATGTCCGCCGCCCACATCACGAGATATCCAGAGGGCATGATTTCCGCTCTGAAAAAGCTCGACACCCACAGCCGCCCTATGCGCGCCCAAAATTCCGCCACGGAAGCCATGTATATCAACAGCCCTCTGAAAAAGGGCACAGTCGCCAGCCTTTTCAGCACTCATCCGCCGATTGAAAAACGTATTGCGAGGTTAGAAGATGCCAAAACCAAGTTCTAAAAAAAATATCCTACCCTTCAAATCCTTTCGCCGCTCCTACAAAGGCGAATACGAGGACGATTTTGAAGCTCCCGGTTTGTTTGCTCATGCACTAAAAACCTTCGGCTTCATCTTCAAAAACTGGAAATTGTTCGGCGGATTGTTACTTGTCGTTATTGTCGCGGTGACACTGTTCATTGGTCTTCTCAACCAAGATTCCATCAATTCAGTCAAAACCACTATCGAAAATTCTTCCTCGGAGCTAGCGAACGGCAATCTCGGCACTTTCGCTACTTCTGGACTCGTCCTCATCTCCACCGTCACGACCGGCGGCCTCAACCAAAACCTTTCCGAGGGCCAAAACCTCATTCTGATTTTTATCTTTCTCATCATCTGGCTAGTTTCAATCCATTTCACTCGCCATCTCCTCGCCCACAAAAAAACCACCCTCAGAAAAGGTCTTTACACTTCTCTCGCTCCGCTTCTCTCCACCCTCGTAGTTTTCGTCGTCATTTTGTTGGAATTCATACCAGTTTTTCTCGTCATTATTTTCTATAACGCCGCCCTAAAAACCGATTTCCTCTCCACGCCGTTCTACGCCCTCCTGTTCCTTGGTTTTGCCGGGCTGTTGTTCCTGCTTTCGGCCTATCTCGTTTCGAGCTCGACTGTTGCTCTCGTTGCGGTTTCGACGCCCGGGCTCTATCCGATGGCGGCTTTGCGTCTCTCGAACGACCTAATCTTCCGCCGTCGCATCCGCCTTATCACGCGCCTGCTCTTTTTGGCGTTCGTCGTTGCCCTCGTTTTTGTCGTTGTGATGCTGCCGGTCATCATGCTCGACGCCGCCTTGAAAAGCAGTTTCGATTTTCTCGCCAGCGTCCCCGTTATTTCTTTCTTCTTGCTCGTTGTCACTTGCTTCAATTTCATCTATACTTCAGTATATATATATCTATACTACAAAGAGATGCTAGATTATGACCAAAGATGAAGCAAATTTACGTATCAAAAAACTCCGCGACCTCATCAACGACTACCGCTACCATTACCACGTCCTCGATGAAAGCACCATGTCCGAAGCTGCCGCCGACTCCCTCAAACACGAACTCTCTCTCCTCGAGTCCGAATTCCCAGAGCTAATCACCCCCGACTCTCCCACCCAACGCGTCGCCGGAAAGCCTTTGGATAAATTCCAAAAAGTCACCCATAAAGAGCGCATGATTTCCCTCGCCGACGTTTTCTCCGAAGAAGAAATCAAAGATTGGATTACCCGCAACGAAAAACTCATCACAGGCGGCAAAATCGCCGAATTTTTCACCGACATCAAAATGGACGGCCTCGCCTGCGCCCTCATCTATGAAGACGGTCTCCTGGTCCAAGGCGTCACGCGCGGCGACGGTCTAGTCGGCGAAGACGTCACTATGAACGTCCGCACCATCGAAAACATCCCCCTAAAAATCTCCGAAAAAGGTCACGTCGAAGTCCGCGGCGAAATCATCATCTTCAAAAAAGATTTCGAAACAATCCAGCACAAACAACGCCAAAAGGGCGAAAAGGAATTCGCCAACCCCCGTAATCTCGCCGCCGGCACTATTCGCCAACTCGACCCAAAAATCGCCGCCTCTCGCCCCCTAAAGTTCATCGCCTATGATCTCGTTTCTCCCGACTTGCCGACTCACGCTGAGGCCTACGAAACCCTTCGCGCGCTCGGTTTCCGTACCTCAAACGAAGACAAAGTCTTTCGCTCCACCGAGCTCAAAGAACTTTTCGCCTACATCCGTAACCTCGATGAATATCGCAAAAATCTCCCCTTCAACACCGACGGCATGGTCATCAAAATCAACGACAGAAAGGTCTACAAATCCCTCGGCATCGTCGGCAAAACCCCTCGCGCCGCCGTCGCCTTCAAATTCCCCGCCGAAGAGTCCACCACAAAAGTCAAAGACATCGTCATCTCCATCGGCCGCACCGGCGCTGCCACGCCCGTTGCCCTTTTTGACCCCGTTCTCGTTGCCGGCACCACCGTTCGCCACGCCTCGCTCCACAATGCCGACGAAATTGCTCGTCTCGACGTCCGCGTGGGCGACACCGTCATCGTCTACAAAGCCGGCGACATCATCCCCCAAGTAAAGGAAGTCCTCTTCACTCTCCGCCCCGCCGATTCCAAACCTTTCGACTACGCCGCCGCCCTCAAAGAGCAATATCCCGAGCTCGAATTCGAGCGCCCCGCCGGCGAAGTCGTCTATCGCGTCAAAGGCGAAACTTCCGACTTCATCCTCAAACGCTCTCTCGAATATTTCGCCTCAAAACCCGCCCTCAACATCGAGGGTCTCGGCGAAAAAAATGTCGCTGCCCTGGTCGACGCCGGGCTTGTCTCCTCTCTCTCCGATCTCTATCGCCTCAAAAAAGAAAAAGTCTCCTCGCTTGATCGCTTTGCTGAGCTCTCCGCCCAAAACCTCATCGCCTCCATCTCCAAGTCCAAAACCTCCCCCCTCAACAAATTCATCACCGCTCTCGGCATCCGCCACGTTGGCGCCCAAACCGCCACTGCCCTCGCCAACAAATTCGGCAGCCTCGAAAAACTCTCCGAAGCCACCAAAGAAGAGCTTCTAGAAATTTCAGATATCGGAGAAATCGTTGCCGAGTCGATTTTGGCCTATTTCGCCGACGAAGACAACCTCAAACAACTCGCCGAGATGAAATCCCTCGGCGTCGCCCCTGTCGCCACCGACTTATCGCACGCCCCTCTCAAGGGCCAAAGTTTCGTCGTCACCGGTACCTTGGCTAGCATGGGTAGGGAAGAAGCGGAAGAAAAACTGCGCGCTCTCGGTGCAACCGTCACCGGCTCGGTTGGCAAATCGACCACCGCCCTCATTTGCGGCGAAAAACCTGGCAAGAGCAAAACCGACAAGGCCGCTCAGCTCGGCACCAAAATCATTTTCGAGTCAGATTTCCTCACACTTCTCCAAAAACCATAACCACTATTGACAAATCTAGCCGAGTGTGCTATAATGGAAAGTATAAGGTCTTTGCAAGACAAGACCCCACTTTCTGAGTGCAAAATTCTAGATAAATGGATTATTGAGCCCGAGTGTAGAATTGCTTTCGGCAATCCGAATCAGCTCATTATATTTGCAAATTCTTTCCGAGCGCGACAACGAACCGGTTTTGATTTGACCCGCGCCCAGCCCAACCGCGATATGCGCAATCGAAGTGTCTTCCGTCTCGCCAGAGCGGTGGGAAATGATCGTGCGGTAGTTATTTTTCTTTGCGAGCAACACAGCGTCGATGGTTTCGCTCAAAGTGCCAATTTGGTTCGGTTTGACTAGGATTGCATTGCCGACTTTCTCCTCGATGCCTTTCTGGAGTAATCTCGTGTTCGTCACGAAAAGGTCATCGCCAACCAACTGGGTTTTTCCTCCCAGCTTTTCGGTCAACTTTTTCCAACCTCCCCAGTCGTTCTCCCCCAGACCATCTTCAATCGAAACCACTGGATAATTTTCGACAATCCAGGTATACCAGTTAATCAGGTCCTCAGAGCTCTTCCAATCCCCGTTAGTACGCAGTTCATAATGTCCGTCTTTGAAAAACTCGCTCGCCGCAATATCCATCGCAATCGAGATATCTTTTCCGAGTTCAAAACCGGCTCTCTCCACGGCTAATTTGATACATTCCAAAGGTTCATTGTTGCCTTCGCGCACTCTCGGCGCATAGCCACCTTCGTCACCCACGGTCGTGGGGTAGTTGCGTTCCGCCAAAACTGCCTTGAGCGCATGGAAAGTCTCCGCCCCCATCCTCACCGCCTCGGCGATATTGCCAGCCCCAAGTGGCATAATCATATATTCTTGAAAATCTGTCGCCCAAGACGCATGCTCGCCCCCATTCATCACATTCATCATCGGCATCGGAATCGACATCTGGTGAGTCGTTCCAGCGAGTTCTGCCACATAAGCATAGAACGGGACTTTCTTTGCCTTGGCGACGGCTTTTGCTGTTGCGAGCGAAACTGCCAAAATTGCGTTCGCCCCGAGGTTCGACTTGTCGTCCGTGCCATCCAAATCCTGCATCATTTGGTCAACGATTTTTTGCTCGGCGGAATTTCCCACCAAAACGTCCTTGATTTTCGAGTTGACGTTCCAAACCGCCTTCAAAACCCCTTTACCGTTATAGAAATTTTTATCACCATCACGCAATTCTAGTGCTTCGCCTTCTCCGGTTGAAGCTCCAGAAGGCGCAATTGCTCGCCCGGACGCACCGCCTTCGAGATATACGTCAGCTTCGACTGTCGGGTTGCCGCGAGAGTCCAGCACCTGCCTTGATTTTATGTTCGAAATCACAAAATTATCCATAAGCATATTATATCATGCTATAATCGAAACATGGATGAAGAAAACGAAAAAAAGAAACTAGAACAAATCTCCGAAGAGCCGTCTGTTGAACTGATTGACGAATTGCCAAACGACATCCCAGAACAAGAAATCATCGAATCCGCCCCGGCTGTGGGCTCCGTCCCCGTCATCGAGTCGACCGCTCCGCCGACTCCTCCCACCCCGCCCAAACGCTCGAAAAAAGGCCCCATCATCACCATCATTTGCATTTTGCTCGCCATCATCGCCGCTGTCTGTATTTTCCTTTTCTGGCCCAAGACCACCCCGCTAGAAGATTTTTCCGAAAAATTCACCACTGCCGAAAATATCGCCCTAGTCTCCTCAAACAGTTTCACCTTCAAAAATCCCGAGCTTGTCGGCGCCAAGTCAATCGACGTGATTTTCTCTGCTTCGTCTCTCGAACTTCCGACTGACCTCAGCGCAGAAATTGACATTTTTTCCGACTATAACGAAGAATTTTCTCTCACCGTCGACGCCAAAATCACCGCCGATGGCGACGTCTATTTGAAATTCAAAAACGCCGAGGAGTTCCTTAGCGACATCAATCTTTCTGAAATTCTCCGCTTGATTTTCGGCGAAGATTTCTATGATTTTGGCATTACAGAAATCGACGACGAATGGTGGAAGGTCGATGGCGATGATTTCGCCTTCATCTCCAGCTTGTTCACCGACCAAGATTCTCTAGAAACAGGCCATGCCACTTGCTTTGGCCAAGCTCTCAAAAACATCAACTTGCGCGATTCTGGCATCGTCTCAATTTCCCAAAAATCTCGCACTGCCACCGGCATCAGCCAAGAAAAATCCAATCTCTTTCCACTCGTCATCGACTCCGATGCGCTCGAAGACACCTTTTCTGGCGTCGCTGGCTGTTTTGCTGGCTCTGAGGGAGCCGTTTCCTCTTCTCGCCTCGCCGCCTTCATTGGCGATGCGCCGACTTTTTATCTCGAA
>CAYZRN010000010.1:0-8717 GCA_964480855.1 uncultured Candidatus Saccharibacteria bacterium
GCCTCTTCGAGAGTTTCTTTCTCGAGGAGAGCTTTGGCGAGGCGGTCGAGAGCGTCTTTGTTGGCTTTCAAAACGGCTTCGGCACGAGCGGCAGCTTCTTCGGTCATTTTCTTGACTTCTTCGTCAATTAATTCGGCAGTTTTTTCGGAATATGGTTTGCCGGTGGAAATTGTGTAGTAGCCAGATTCTTCGGACGGGAAAACAAGGTTGCGGAGTTTGGCACCCATACCTTCGTCGATAACCATTTCTTTGGAAAGGCTGGCGACATGTTTCAGATCGGACGAAGCGCCAGTCGTGACGTTGTCTGCACCAAAAATGATTTTTTCTGCCACACGACCGCCCATAGCACGAGCGAGAATATCCTTCAACTCAAAAATGCTTTTGTAGGAACGGTCTTCTTCTGGCAAGAACCAAGTGACGCCACCGGTACGACCACGAGGGATAATAGTGACTTTGTGGACTGGATCAGAATCGGGGAGAACATGGCCAACCACGGCGTGACCAGCTTCGTGGTAGGCGGTAATTTTCCGTTCGTGTTCGTTCATGACTTTCGACTTTCTTTCGGGGCCGATAGCAACACGTTCGAAGGCTTCTGTAACATCGGAGTTGGTAATTTCTTTGTGGCCTTCACGAGCGGCGGTGATGGCAGCTTCGTTGGCGATGTTGGCAAGGTCAGCACCGGACGAACCGGCGGTTTTGGCAGCAAGAGCATCCAAGTTTACACTTCCGTCAACTGGTTTGTTTTTGAAATGGACTTTCAAAATCTCGAGACGATCTTTGCGCTCCGGCAAAGCGACATTGACGTGGCGGTCGAAACGACCAGGGCGAAGCAAAGCTTTGTCGAGCATATCAACACGGTTGGTGGCGGCAATGACGATAACGCCGCTGTCGTTGTCGAAACCGTCCATTTCGACAAGGATTTGGTTCAAAGTTTGTTCATCTTCACGACCAGCACCGCCACGAGCATCGCGTTTGTGAGCGACAGCGTCGATTTCGTCAATGAAAATGATGGATGGGGAATTTTTCTTGGCCTTCGAGAACAAATCACGAACGCGGGAGGCGCCGACACCGACAAACATTTCGGCAAATTCAGAACCGGAAATCGAGAAGAAAGGAACGTTGGCTTCACCAGCTACGGCACGGGCCATCAAGGTTTTGCCGGTACCAGGATCGCCGGCGAGAAGAACGCCGCGAGGAATTTTGGCGCCGAGCACTTCGTATTTTTTCGGATGTTTGAGAAAATCAACGATTTCGGCGAGATCTTGTTTGGCGGATTCGTTGCCGGCCACGTCTTTGAAAGTGACTTTTTTCTTGTCTGGACCGTAGAGTCGAGCTTTGGCTTTGCCGAAACCGATGTTTTGGTTGTTCATGGTTTGGGCCTGGTTCATGAGGCGACGAATGAAGAAGACGGCGATGAGAATCGGGACGACGATGAGAAGAACGTCGAGAACGATGCCCATGATGTCGATATCTTCGATGTATTCAATGGTGGGGTATTTTGCTTGGCATTCGGCTAGCTCTTCGCCAGAAAGGTCGAGACATTTGTTGATGAGACCTTGGTCATAGAGAGTGCCGGAAGCGTCTTTGCGAGAAGTTTGGGTCGGGGCGTCGAAACCTTTGAGGGTGATTTCGAGATTGTTGTTGCTGACAACGATTTTTTCGATGTCGCCGTTTTCGTCGTTGGCGCGAGCGATAACGTCGGAAAGTGGAACTTCTTCGGTTTTGACGCCTTTGCCAACTAGCGAAGAGAACAACATTGAACCGAGTAAGAGAAGCAAAATGAAGAAAATGATACTCCGAACCGCGTTGGATTTAGATTTTTGGTTGAGAGGTTTTTGTACAGATTGTTGAGCCATGAGAATATTATAACATGTTATGATTGGAGTATGTTCAAAAGATTACACCAATCCTGGTTACTGGTCGGTTGTTGCGTGGGAGTGGTGGGCGGAATGATTTTGGCAAACATTTTGCAATGGGGATTTTTCTCTTCCCCGCTGTGGTTGGTGTTCGTGCTGCTCCTAGCGGTAATTGCGTTTTTGAAACCATGCCGTTTGTTTCTCGTCGTGATGATTTTGGCTGGGGTGGTTTTGGCTTTTTGGCGGGTGGGGACAGATTTGGCAAAAGCAGGGACGTTTGATAGTTTGGTGGGGAAAAATATCACGGTGATTGGGAAAATCAGCGAAGACCCGGATATTGATGACGGATCGACTACGCTTCGACTTTCTGAATTGAGTTTCGAGGAGCAAGAAATGCGAGGACTGATTTTCGTGAAACTCGGAGGCGAGAAAACAGAACTAGAGAGAGGAGATTTTTTGGAGCTGAGCGGAAAACTTTCGAGTGGGTTCGGGAATTTTGCGGCAACAATGTATCAACCAAAAATCGAAAGCCTCAAAAAACCTGAGCCGGGAGATATATTTTTAAAAGCGAGAAACTGGTTTGCCGGACAAGTACGAGCAAACACACCAGAAAAAGAAAGTTCCTTGGCGCTGGCATATCTGACTGGGATGAAAAATGGCTTGGACAAGGAGGCGACGGAAAAATTGCGACTTGTTGGTCTCACGCATCTCGTGGTGGCGTCGGGGACGCATCTCGGGGTCATCGTAATGATAGCAAGAAAAATTTTCGGACGAATCTCGAGATTTTCTGGGCTGATTTCGTCTTTGGTGTTGATTTTTTGTTTTGGAAGCATAGTGGGCTGGACAGCATCAATCACAAGAGCGGCGATTGTGGCGAGTTTATCGTTTTTGGCGTGGTATGTGGGGCGGAAATTTGAAGAGTGGAGAATTTTACTTTTTACTGCTACTTTGACGCTGATGATTAATCCGATGTTTCTTACAAATCTCGGTTGGCTTTTGTCGTTTGCGGCGTTTTTTGGGATTTTAGTGTTCGAACCAAAAATTAAGATTTTCTTTTTTGGCGAGAAAAAAGTTAATAAAATAGTCGATATCATTCTCGCTACAGTCGCGGCGCAGCTACTTTGTTTGCCGATTCAACTTTATTTCTTTGGAACAATGTCGTTGATTGCGGTAGTAGCGAATTTGTTGATTTTACCAACAATTCCGATAGCAATGGGTCTGACTTTTTTGGTTGGGATATTGAATTTTATGCCAGTTTTGAATTTGGTTTTGGGAAAAATGGTGACTTGGTTGATTGATTATCACTTTTTGGTGGTTGATTTTTTCGCGAAACAAAAAACTTTTTTGATAGAAATTCCGACGCAAAATCCATGGGTCTTTCTAATTTATGCAGTAATTTTCTTGCCATTTTTGATTGGCTGGACCAAAAAATTACGCCAGCTTTGCCGGCGTAATTCTGGTTTGGTCTTAGCGGCGGAAGCGAACAAAGGCAACCGCTGAGATCGCGACTACTGCGCTGAGGGCAACGAGACCGGAACTCAAGACCGTAGCAAATTGGTTGGTCGAACGACCAGAATCTGGAGCGGCCGGAGTGGATTTGACGTCAACGTAAGCACCAACATAAGTCGAGAATTTGGAAGTTTTGAAGGAGAGAGTTTTGGTTTCTGAATCGAAGGTAGCTGGGATACGTTCGGCTTTGCCGTCGTGAAAACGAATGATATACCAAACTCTGTTGTAACCTTCAGCGACTGGCTCAAAATCGTCTTCGTTGATACCGAAGGTGAAGGTGAGTTCTTCGTCGGAAGAAGTGATTGGGTTACCGTCGGCGTCGAAGAGATTGATTTCGAAAACACCGATGATGTTGAGGTCTTTAACATTGAGGGCATCGAGTTTGTCTTGCTCGTCTTGGCTAAGCTCGTCTTTCATGATGAGTTGAACAAGTTCGCCTGCCTTGAGACCGTCAACTTCAGCAGCTTGGTCGATGACAAGGTGGGACGGATCGATGAGTTGATAGATCGAACCGTTAGCAACGAAAGTTCTGAGTTCGTCGGCTCGGCTGAGCTCGATTGGAGCTTTTCCGCTCTCGATTTCGACAGTAGTGATTTTGAAGTCTTTCAATTCGGTATTGCCTGGGTCGGCGAGAAATTCGTAGATGCCATGGCTGTTGTTAGAGCGGATGTAGGTGTTGTTGATGTAGAGTTTGATGTTACCGGCATAAGCGGTGTTAGTCTCGATTTGGATACCAGCGCCGGTATTGTTGAAGCCGTTGTTGTTCTTTACGCCCTCGGCATAGGCACCGTCCGCCATGATGACACTGTCATTCAAAGTGAGTGTGCCAGATTTGATGGCGATACCAGAAGCGGCGATAATTGAAGCGCCGTTGATGGTAGTTTCGCCAGCTTGGGGAAGGAAAAGACCGGCACTATCATCTTTGGCGACGCCTTTGATTTCTCCGCCGTTGATTTCGACGATGGTATTATCACGGCCAACGGAACCGTTGCCGGTGATGGCATAATAATAACCAGTGAGGTCGACATTTCTAGTGGTGAGTCTGGCGGGGGAGGAATTGTCGGTTGCGTCTTGTGTGAGACGAATTGCACAATAAACATCGGTATCGCCGGTGGTGATTTCGCCTTCACCATTTATCGTCAGGTCGGCGCCGTGAGCTACGGTGATGATTCCCCGGCTTTTGAATGTGGTAAATGCCGATGAAGCGGCGAGAGTGTGGCCTTCAAGGTTGAGATTGATTTTATTGGTGACGGTGATTGGTCCGTCGATTGCAATATCTTGTGCTACGGTACAATCGCCGGTTGCGCCCTCAAGACAGGCTTTCAAATCAGCGTAAGAAGAAATTCCTTCGGTTGCGTAAACGGAATTAATGTTGATAAAAGCTAAGCCAGCAAATGCGGCTAAGCCGAAAAGTATGTTTTTGCGCATTTTTCCTCCACTTTATTAAGCATAATTATAAACAAAGTGAAAGGAAAAGACTAGACTTGAAAAAGTATAATTTTATGCGCCAATTTTGTCTTTGGAGTTGCGGCGAGAAGCGTTGTGTTCGATGTATTCGATAATTTTGCCGCCAACATTTCTGCCAGTAACTTTTTCGATGCCGAAACCTGGCGAAGCGTTGACTTCGAGGACGAGCGGACCGCGAGCGGAACGCATGAGATCGACGCCGGCGACATGGAGACCCATGGCGCGAGCAGCGCGGACGGCGAGTTTTTTCTCTTCGTCGGTGAGTTTGATGGACTTGCCGAGACCGCCCTTGTGGAGGTTGGAGCGGAAATCGTCATCGAGAGATTGGCGTTGCATGGAAGCGACGACTTGGGCGCCAACGACGAAGGCACGGATGTCGGTACCAGCAGATTCTTTAACATATTCTTGGATGAGGATGTTGGTGCCGTCTTCGTTGTAGAGGTAGAAAGCCTGGAGAGCAGATTTGGCGGCTTTTTTCGTGTCGGCGAGAACGACGCCGTTGCCATGAGTACCGGTCGCCAATTTGATGATAACAGGAAGACCGATTTGTTCGAGCAAATCATCGATATCGGCCGTGTTGCGAGAAACAAGAGTTTTTGGCGTATCGACGCCGGCTTTGGCGAGGATTTGTTGGGAACGCAATTTGTCGCGGGCGCGGGTGATGGCGATGGAGCTGGAAGCTGTCCAGACGCCTTGCATTTCGAATTGACGGACGATGGCGCAACCATATTTGGTCATGTTGTTGGAAATGCGAGGCAAAATAGCATCAAAACTGGAAAGTTTGGCGCCTTTATAGAAGACATCAGGGTGTTTTTCGTCGAGAGAAATATAACAATTTTTATATTTGATGACTTGGACTTTGTGTCCGCGAGCCTCAGCCTCTTCGACGAGACGTTTGGTGGAATAGTTGGCGTTGCCGTTTGAAAGAATTGCAATTTTCATGTTTACTCCTGAGACGATTTTATATATTTTTGGTGAAATTTGAAGGGGTCTTTTTTCAGTTCTTGGTTGAGGACTTTGGTCGAAGGAATTTTCTTTGAATCAATCTCGCTTCTCGAGACATCAACGATGAATTTGTTTTTGATAGTACGGCGACCGATGAGAACGGGGAAATTATTTTTGGAGCGGTTGGAGAGAGAAAAAGAGGCTTTGATGGTTTTTGAGCCGAGTTTTAAGGAGAGCGGGGTGCGGTAGCGGATTGATTCGTCGCCGTTACTACTGCGCACGACGGCAACTTTAAAGTTTTTGGTGGAGATTTTTTTGCCAAAAATCACAAAAGAAAGTACGCCGTCTTCTGAGACCGAAATTTTTTCGGCATGAAGCGAAGAGGAATCGGCGCCGGTGTCGATTTTGGCAGGAATGTTTTCGACTCCTTCAATGGAGACAAAAACGTTGGCCCCGATGGTTTCGAGTTGTGAATTAATATTTTCTTTTGTCATGCAAAAATGATCCCAAATTCTTACAGTTGGTAGCATCATTATACCACTAATGGTCAAAAATGTCAATATTAAAATAGTCCACCAGAGAGGCGAGTCTCGACGCAGCCAGTCGAAGTGTTTCGGACTATCAAATCAACACCGTTGGCGGATTTCTCGATGCGGTGAGTAATCCAGCCGGAAGAATTGCGAATAACAAGGGAGTTGGAGAGGAGGCTGCCGTCGATGTAAGAGGTTGAACCATCTGGCTGATGCATAATCAACCCATTACGAACTAGCATTTCCTCTATTTTCCCCATAAAAACACTCCTTATTTTTGTTGATTATAAGTCGCGGGGGAGAATGTTGCAAGAGAGAAAAGAGATTAGTTCCAAAAACCGCGTTTTTTGTTCTTTGGGTCGCGGAATTCCTCGAGAAGTTCCTTCTGTTTTTTGGAAAGGTTTTTCGGGGTTTCGACAATGATGGTAGCGATGTGGGGGCCGCGATCGCCATCGGCGCGCATAATGACGCCATGGCCGGAGAGGCGGAAAGGCGTGCCGGATTGAGTGCCGGCGGGGACTTTCATGCGGACAATGCCGTCGACGGTCTCGACATCGATTTCGCAACCGAGGGCGGCGTCGACCATGGAGATTTTTTCTTCTGAAAGAATGATGTTGCCTTCGCGGGTGAGGTGTTTGTGGGGTTTGACGTGGACGCGGACATAAAGGTCGCCAGGTTCACCGCCTTTTTCAGGGGCGGCACCACCCTTGCCGGCGATGCGAATCGCCATGCCATCATCGATACCGGCGGGGATTTTCACCTTGAGGGTTTTGCCGGTGTTCAATTCAACAGAAACAGTGGTACCGAAGATTGCATCTTCGAAAGAAATGGTGACGCGGCTCTCGAAATCGGCGCCACGACGAGGACGACGTGGGCGCGGGCCACCGAAACCGAAAATGCTGCCGAGAATGTCTTCGAATCCGCCACCGCCGAAGTCGAAATTGAAAGATTGGCCGTTGAAACTGCCGCCAGCGAACGGGTTGCCGCCAGAAAACGGATTGCCGCCAGCGTTGCCACCTACGCCAGCATGGCCGAATTTGTCATAGCGAGCGCGTTTTTGTTTGTCGGAAAGGACTTCGTGGGCCTCGGAAACTTCTTTGAATTTTTCTTCAGCAACCTTGTCCCCGGGATTTTTGTCGGGGTGGTATTTGACGGCGAGTTTGCGGTATGCCTTTTTGATTTCGTCATCAGAGGCGTTTTTGGATACGCCGAGAACTTCATAATAATCACGTTTCTGTGCCATAAATATTATTATAGCACAAAATTAGCACTTCTGGGGGAGAGAGTGCTAATTTTGGTTTAGACGTCGATTTCTTCGAAACGATATTTCTGGCGAACTTCGGGATATTTTTCGTGGTCGACTTCGCTGGCGAACATAGAGAGCGGACGAGCGTATTTGACGCCGGGGGCGTAGAGGGCTTGATAGATGACCATTTTCTCGTTTTCGTCTTCGGAATATTCGACAATGTCGAGAACGATGTATTTGTTCCCCTTGAAATGGCGGTAGACATGGCCGGGGAGAATTTCGTGGGCGGGAATGAAGTTGATGTCTTTATTTTGCATATTCGACTGCCCTCGTTTCGCGAATGACGTTGACTTTGATGACGCCAGGATAGCTCATGGTTGCTTCGATTTTGTCGGCGATGTCGCGCGCAAGTTTCAAAGCGGAAAGGTCGTCGATTTGCTTCGGCTCGACAATAACGCGAATTTCGCGGCCAGCGGAAATAGCATAGGCCTTGTTGATGCCGGGGAAAGAAGTAGCGATATTTTCAAGGTCGCGCATGCGTTCGGCGAAGTTTTCGGCGGAAATGTTGCGGGCGCCAGGACGAGCGGCGGAAATGGCGTCGACGATTTTGACGATGATGGCCTCGGGAGTAGTGGGCTCGATGTCGTCGTGGTGGGCGGCCATAGCGTGAACAATTTCGTTGGGCATGCCGTATTTTTTGGCAAGTTCGGCGCCAATTTCGGCATGTTTGCCTTCGATTTTGTGGGTGACGGCCTTGCCGATGTCATGGAGAAGAGTAGCGGTTTTGGCGATGCGTTTGTCGGCACCGATTTCTTCGGCAATCATGCCAGCCATGTGGGCCATTTCGACAGAGTGGAGCAAGACATTTTGGCCGTAGGAGGTGCGGAATTTGAGCTCGCCGAGAAGGTGGAGAAGTTCGCGCGGGATGCCGACGATACCGACTTCGCGAGCAGCATCTTCACCAGCACGGACAACTTCTTTTTCAATTTCCTTTTCGGCCTTGGCAACGGCTTCTTCGATGGAGGAAGGGTTGATGCGGCCGTCTTTCATGAGGCGTTCCATGGCGTAGCGGGCGACTTGGCGACGAATAGGATCGAAGGAAGAAAGCACGACCATGCCCGGGGTGTCGTCAACCATAATGTCGACGCCGGTGGCGCGCTGGAG